>JBOGWD010000395.1:0-13982 GCA_050693275.1 Actinomycetota bacterium
GGAGCGGCCCGCCGACGGAGGGCCAGTCGCGAGAGCACCAGCAAGGGCACCCCCACCGCGACGAGGGCGATCAGGAAGTTGAGGAACGCTTGCAGCGGGAACAACGTCGTGGGCGAGACCTCGTCGAGGAGGGCGCCATCGGGGTCGCGCTCCAGCCCGACGACCGATCCCTCCGGACCGAGGGAGGCGGCGAAGATGTGCTCGCTGCCCACCGCCACGGCACCGACCGGGCCCGGACCGATGTCGCCCATCCAGACACGGCGGCCCGATCCGAGGTCCACGGCCGAGAGCACCCCCGAGGCGTCGCCGATCACCGCCGCGCCCTCGCTCACGGCCGGAGAGGACGCACCCAACGTGTTCGTTCGTCCGTCCGGCAAGGCCCGCAGGTCGGCCAGCCGGAACACCCACAGCTCCCCGCCCCCGTTCGCATCCAACCCGTACACGTGCAGCCGATCGGTGACGACCAGGACCGACCCCGCCGCGGGAACCTGCCGGTCCGAAACCGTCGCCCGGAGCTCGGCCGCCCAGGCCTCCTCCCCGGTCTCGAGGTCGACGGCCCGCACCGCACCGTCGCTCGTGGCCAGGAAGGCCCGCCGGCCGGCGGAGGCGGGAGCGGACGCGGGCGCGGAGGGATTGGGGGGAGAGAATCGCCACGTGGCCGGGCCGTCACCGGGACCGCGTTCCGCGTCGAGCGCGTACAGGGTGGTCATGCCGGTCTGCCGGTTCTCCGAGGCCACGAGCACGAGGCCGCCCGCCACCGCCGGGGTCGCCTCGATCCGGCCCTCGACATCCGAGCGCCATCGCTCCTCGCCCGTGCCGGCCTCCACCGCCACCACCGTCCCCTCGGTCGTGCCCGCGTACACGAGCCCACCCGAGGCGACCAGTCCGCCGGGAACGCTTCCATCGACGAAGGCGCGCCAGGCCTCGATGCCGTCCTCGAGGTTCCGGGCCACCAGGGCGCCGCTCGACTCCGATCCCGACGCGTGCACCACGAGCTCACCGACCACGGCCGGAGTGCCGGCGGGGCCCTCGGATCGGTCCATCTCCCACAGGACCTCCCCCGTGGCCGGGCCCAGGGCCACGACCCCGCGGGCCGCCACGACCACGACCGCGTCGCGGGCCACGACCGGTCCGGCCACGGGACCGCCGAGACCCACGTCCCGGCTCCAGGCCTCCCGATAGGGAGGGCCTGGCCCGTCCGCCGCTCCGGAGTGCGCGGCGTCCCGGCCGGCCATCGGCCAGGGATCCGCCCCGGCGTCCTGCCCGGATGCCGAACCCGTGAACCAGAGGGTCGACGCGAGGGACGCGACGGCCCCCACCGCGGCCGCCGGCCCTCTTCGACCGCTTCGGGTCCGGGATCGCCGACGGGCGGAACGAGGCCGGGCAGGCATGGCCGCCCATTCTAGGTCGTCGTCCGTCGGGGCTACCCCGAGGCCTCACCCCCACCGGAGGGATCCTCGAGCGGGGCCAGGCGGATCAGTCCGACCACCCCGTTCCTTCGGAGGAGCAGGAGCGGATCGAGATAGGTCCCCGCGAACCGGGCGCCGAGATGGAGATGCGGCGGCTCGACCCCGGCATGTCCGGGCCCGGTCCGCCCGAGGACCTGCCCCCGATCGATGGGAGAGCCTGCGGAGACCGTGATCGCCGTCAGCCACGAGTAGGTCGTGCGAACTCCGTCGGGATGATCGATGGAGACGAAGAGAGCCCCGGCCACCGGCCCGGCGAAGGCCACCACCCCGTCGCCGGCCGCTCGTACGGGCGTGCCCACCGGGACGGCGATGTCGATCCCGCGATGGCCCGCCCCGTACGGGCCCTCGGGTGGCTCGAACGGCCTGATGACCGGGCCATCGACCGGCCACTCGTACGAGCCGTATGCGGGGCTCGGGACCGTGGAGGCGGACTCGACCACGGCGGCCCCACCGCGTGGGGGGCCGGGACCCACCCCGAGGCCCGACGGCCAGGCGAGGAGGATGGCGACGGCCGCGGCGCCGAGACGCATGCCCGGCACGCTAGCAAGGGGCACTGACACGGAGCCGGGAGCCGGGCTAGTCCTCCTGTTCCACCAGGTTGTTCCGAAGCGAGCCCACGGCCTTCACGTGGATCTGACAGACCCGCGACTCGGTCACCCCGAGGATCTCCCCGATCTCCGAGAGCGTCAGTCCCTCGAAGTAGTAGAGGGTGATGACGACCTTCTCGCGCTCCGATAGCGAGTTGATGGCGGCCGAGAGCAGGCCCCGCATCTCCTGACCCTCCAGGCTGGAGGTTGGGTCGGCGTTCGCCGCGTCGGCCAGGGTGTCGAGGAGGGACCGCTGCTCGCCGCTCTCGTCCCCGCCGACGACCTCCTCGAGGGCCATCACCGAGACGAGGGAGATCTGGGTGATCACCTCGTGGAGCTCCTCCAGGCTGATGCCCAGATGGTCGGCCACCTCGTCGTCCGTGGGGGCCCGATTCAGCTTGGCCTCGAGTGCCGAGTGCGCCTTGTCCACCTCGCGGGCCTTGAATCGCACCGATCGGGGAACCCAGTCCATGGCCCGGAGCTCGTCGATGATGGCCCCGCGGATCCTGGGGATGGCGTAGGTCTCGAACTTCACCGCGCGGGCCGGGTCGAACTTGTCCAGGGCGTCCATCAAGCCGAACATGCCGTTCGAGATCAGGTCGGCCTGCTCGACGCTCTGGGGCAGGCCGGCCCCCAGACGGCCGGCCACGTACTTCACCAGGGGAGCGTAGTGGAGGATGAGCTGCTCCCTGGCCTGCTGGGCGCCGGACTCCTTGAACTCGGTCCACAGCGCCTTCAGCTCGAGGGCCTCGCCGGTGGCCCCCCGATCGCGAGGTCCGGATGCGGGAAAGGTGGCCATCAGGCCCTCGGGTGGCTCTTGCGATAGGCGCCGAACAGACGGCGGCGGGAGACGTGGGTGTACCGCTGAGTGGTCCCCAGGCTGGAGTGTCCCAGCAGCTCCTGGACCGCTCGGATGTCTGCCCCTCCCTCCATCAGGTGCGTGGCGAATGAGTGCCGAAGCGTGTGCGGGCTCACCCGCCGCCCCACCAGTATGTCCCGTCGGTATTTTTCCACCAGCGAGCGAACATCGCGCGAAGAGATCCGTTTCCCCCGTCGGTTGACGAAGAGGGCCGGCCCCGGAGCCCCTTTGGCGATGGTGGCCCCTCGCGCGCCCTCGAGATAGCCACGGAGCGAATCCACGGCCACGTCCCCGATCGGAACCTCTCGTTCCCTGTCCCCTTTCCCGAGGACCCGGACACGCTTCCGGCCCAGGTCGAGATCGTCCAGGTCGAGGCCGCACAGCTCGGAGACGCGGATCCCTGTGGCGTACAGCAGCTCCAGCACGGCCCGGTCCCGGATCGCCCAGGGGTCGCCGCCGACGGGGGCCTCCACCAGCGCCGAGGCCTCGCCGGCCTTCAGCACGGGAGGGAGGAGCGCCGGCACCTTCGGGGCGGCCAGCGTGGCCGCCGGATTCGTCTCCGCCAGGCCCCGGCGGACGGCGAACCGGTACAGGGATCGGACCGAGGCGGCCTTCCTGGCGATGGACGACCTGGCGTAGCCCCGGGTGGCCAGGTGGGCCAGCCACCGGCGGAGCTGGGCGTGGGTGGCCGACCGGAGATCTCCGCCTCCGCGCTCGAGGAACGCGGCCAGGGCCAGCAGATCGTCCCGATAGGCCCGGGCCGTATGGGCAGAGAGGCGCCGCTCCAGCGAGAGATGCCGGAGAAAGGCCTCGATCATGGCTTCATCGGCTGGCTCCACGTCCCCCCCAACGCCGCCCACGTCTTGTAGCACACCCCACCCCTCGTTCCCAGGACCCTCCGTGGGATTCGAGATCGGTGGAGGTGTGGGACGATGGGAGGGATGATCACGCCGGCGGTGACGCACGTCCCGTGTGCCCTCGACCAGCAGCGGCGGCTCCGCGAGGCTCGAGCAGCCTCGCTCGTTCGTGCGCGCCGTCGCCGCTCCCGGCGCTCCGGAGGTCCCCCGCCCGACTCGGTGAGCGCGGACCTGGTCGCCGGCCTCGGCGCTCGGGGCGAGGACGTCTGGACCGCCCTCAGGGTCTGAGGACCTCAGCCGCCTACAGGCACAGCGTGCTGTCGGCCAGGTTCCAGGCGCCGGCGATCTGCTGGATCCGCCCGATCCGGGTCCCGGCGATGAAGCTGGGGAGCCAGTTCGTGTCGACCACGAGGTGGGTCAGGTTGCCGGCCGCCCGCAGGTCGGTGACGCGGACCGGACTGCCCGAGTCGCCGAAGATCGCCGCACCGTCCCAGCCGTAGGCGGCGGCCTGCCAGGTCAGCGCTACGCCGGCCCTGGGCGTTCCGCCGGTTCCGATGGCCAGTCCATGACCGTAATGCCACACCGTCTCGGGCCCGGCGCCCCCGTACCCGCCGCACGGGCCTCCAACCACCGCGATGGTGGGATCGACCCACGAGTTCAGCTCGGGGCGGATCGACACGAGCGCGAAGTCGTCCCCGATGCCGTTGTTCCGGAACGTGATCACCGACCCCACGTTGACCAGCACGGGATTCTCGGTTCCCGGCGCCAGGGTGAGGAGCGTCACGGCCTGGCCGGCCTGCTCGACGCAGTGCCCGGCGGTGCCGATGGCGAACGACCCGCCCTGCTGGAAGATGAAGTTCATGGTGCAACCCGCCGGAGCGATCATCCACGCGCCCGGGCGGATCCCCACGGTGCTGGGCAGCGGAGCCTGGGCAGGCGCTGCCACCGCCGTGCCCCTCTTCACCTGCCGGTGGACCTCGGGCGTGTACCAATCCGGCCGAGAGCCTTTCAGAGGGACGGCGTGCCCGAACCCCGAGGGCGATGCCAGGGCCGCCAGGTCCACATCCTCCGCGCGGCTCCCCACGGCGGGGATGGTCCCCGCCCCGGCGGAGGGGGCCAGCAGGACGACGACGATCGGGGCGAGGACGAGCTTCCGTATGCTGGCCACTCGAACCTCCGTCGGGCTTCGGGTCGGGGGCGATCCGACCCGAAGCTACTTCGACCCCGAGCGGCCAACTCCTCCCCGCGCTCGGGCGGCCGACCCGGTCCGCCGGTATCTGCCTCCCTCGGCCACGACCAGACCCCGGAGCTCGAGCGCGCCCAGGACGCGGAGAGCTCCGGTGGGATCCACGCTCGCCGAGGTGGCCAGGGCGTCGAGGGTGGCCGGCGTCCCCGGAACCCGCTCCAGGAGCCTCCGCTCGTCCTCGGTGAGATCGAGGTCCGCGTGCGCCTCCGGCGGCCCTCGGGCCTCCGTGCGGGGAGGGTCGAGGCCGAGGGCCTCCAGGACGTCGGCCGCCTCTCTGATCAGGGCGGCCCCGTCCCGGATCAGCGCGTGGGGGACCCCCGAGAGGGGTCCGGTCACGGCACCGGGAACGGCCATGACCTCGCGCCCCAGATCCTCCGCGAACTCCACCGTGATCAGCGACCCGCTCCCCGCTGCTCCCTCGACCACGATCACGCCACGGGACAGCGCCGCCACGAGCCGGTTGCGGGCCGGGAACCGGTGGGGAAGAGGCTCCACGCCCGGCGGGTACTCGCTGACCACGGCCCCGACCCGGGCCACCCGTTCGATCAGTCCGGCGTTGCCCCTCGGATAGGCCACGTCGATCCCCGAGCCGAGGACCGCGATGGTCGGTCCGCCGCCTCGGAGCGCGCCCCGATGGGCGGCACCATCGATCCCCAGGGCGGCGCCGCTGACCACCCAGACGCCCGCGGCGGCCAGCCTCGCGCCGAGGGTCTCGGCGGCCTCCCGACCGTATGCCGTGCACTTGCGGGCACCGACGACCGACACCGCCGGCCGCCCCGGCGGGGGAAGGCTGCCCCGCGCGAACAGACAGACCGGAGGATCGGTCAGGTCCAGGAGGCTCGAGGGATATCCGTCGTCACCGGGCGTCTCGAGACGAGCGCCGCATCCGGCCAGGGCCGCCCGGACGGACCTCGGATCGACCTGGCCCGCGACCGCCCTGTCCCTGGCGCTGGCCGATCGGACCCCGCCCTTGACCACGGCGCGCACGCACGCGGAGGCCGATCCCTCCCGCCACGCCAGCGCGTGCCGCTCGCTCGGAGTGAGGCCTTCGAGATGGGCCAGGATCAGCAGGGCGTCCCGATCGTGGGGCCGTGCCACGAACCCTTCCGGCCACGCTCCCGGCGGGCTCGGGCCCGGCAGTCCGCGGCCGATGTCGGCCTCAGGCGACACCGGTCTCCTCCAGGGCGACGGCCTCTCCGCGGAAGGCCAGCGACTCCAGCAGGTGGGGTGCCTCGATCCGTTCCGAGCCGTCGAGGTCGGCGATCGTCCGGCCGACCTTGAGGGCCCGGTCGAACCCCCGTCCGGTGAGCCCGTACCGCTCGACCGCCCGACCCAGGACCGCCTCGGCCTCGCTCGAGAGCATGGCCTGTCTGCGGGCCTCGACCCCCGACATCTCCGCGTTGCAGCGGAGGACCCCGGAGGGTCGCAGCCGTTTCCGCTGGCGGTCTCGGGCCGCCTCGACCCGTTCGCGGATGGCCGCGGAGGGCTCCCCGGTTCCGGAGCCCATCAGCTCCGACCGAGACAGCCTGGGAACCCGCAGTCGGATGTCCATCCGGTCGAGCAGGGGACCCGACAGACGTTGGCGGTAGGCCTCGACCCGCTGGGGGAGACACCGGCAGCGCCGTCGAGCGTCTCCATCGAATCCGCACGGGCACGGGTTCGCCGCGGCCACCAGCGTGAACTGGGCCGGGAACTCCACGGCGCCCGCCGCGCGAACCACCACCAGTCGTCCGTCCTCGAGCGGCTGGCGGAGACCCTCGAGCACGTCACGCCGGAACTCGTTGACCTCGTCCATGAACAGGACGCCTCGATGCGCGAGCGAGACCTCGCCGGGCCTGATCACGGACGAGCCGCCGCCGAGAAGGCCCGAGGCCGAGGTCGAGTGGTGGGGGGCCCGGAACGGGCGCGACGGCGCCAGCGCCTCGCCCGGCCCGACCAGGCCGGCCACCGAGTGGAGGATGGTGACCTCCAGCGCCTCCTCCCGGGACATGGCCGGGAGGATCGTGGGCAGGCGGCGAGCCAGCATCGTCTTGCCCGCGCCGGGAGGGCCGACCAGCAGCACGTTGTGCCCTCCCGCGGCCGCCACCTCGAGGGCCCGCCTCGCCTCGCCCTGCCCGCGGACCTCCGAGAAGTCCGCCCCGGAGGAGACCGGCCCGGCCCCCGAGGGGGCTTGGCGCGGGCCCGGTACCCAGGTGCCACGGAGGAAGTCCAGCACCCGGGCCAGCGAGGGGACGCCCACCACCTCCAGCCCATCGACCAGGCCGGCCTCGGCCGCGTTGGCCTCCGGCACCACGACGCCGGCCATCCCCGCCGCCGCGGAGGCCGCGGCCACGGCCAGGATCCCGGACGTCGGCACCAGGGCACCCCGCAGGCTCAGCTCGCCGCACAGGACGAAGCGGGACAGCCGGTCGCCCTTCACCTGGCCCGTGGCCCCCAGCACCGCGACCGCGATGGGCAGATCGAAGCCAGGCCCCTCCTTGCGGAGGTCCGCGGGGCTGAGGTTGACCGTGACCCGCCGGAGCGGCCACTCGAGGCCCGAGTTCTCCACCGCCGGCCGGACCCGCTCCCGAGCGTCCTGGACGGCGGCGCCGGGAAGCCCCGTGAGGAGGAGGGCCGGGAGGCCCCGGCCGACGTGCGCCTCCACCGAGACGACCTGGCCCCGAACGCCGACCACCGCAACAGCGTGGGCCCGCGCGTACACCCGCGGATCCTGGCACGAGGGTCTGACAGCGCCGCTTGGAGACGGCCGACCCGCCGTGGTTTACTCCACCCTCGATGGCCCGCACCTCCGAGGATCGAGCGTGACCGAGCCCGCGGGCGCTCCCCGGCCGGGATGGACGCCGCCCCCTCCTCCCCCACCTCCGAGGGCGCCTCGAGAGGCGCGGTGGTTCCCCACCGTGATCTCGCTCGTCGTCCTCCTGTTCGTCGCCTTCGGCGGGTTCCTGGTGGCCGGACAGCCGAGCGTGGCGGGGGAGGAGATCACCGGGGACACCGGCACGCCCGGGCAGCCGGTCGAGCTCACTCCCGGGGTGGTCATCATCCCGCCGCCCGGGTGGAACGTCGAGCAGCCCCAGGGCGAGCCCCCGTCACTCCGCCTCTCCAACGGCATCGGCCAGATGTACATCGCGGTCTCGCCCGTGGCGGGCGATCCCCAGCAGCAGCTCCAGGCCTACCTCGACCAGGCCCTGGCCCCACAGGCCTCCCAGCTCTCGACGAGCCCGGCGGAGGAGATCGGGATCCCCTCCGGCAACCCCGCCGCCTTCTTCGCGTACGTGGGGTCGTTCGAGGGCGTGGCCGGGCCGCTGGAGGGCGAGGTGGCGGCCACCGTCGCCCCGAGCGGGACCGCCGTCATCGTGGACGGCTGGGCCCCCGAGGGGCAGTTCGTGGCGGTGCGGCAGGACGTCCGGGGCGCCCTCGTCGCCGCGGAGGTGGCCTGATGGGTGCGCCGCTCACGCCCGCGGCGGCTCCCGCGTCCGAGCCCCATCGGCCTCGGTGGGGGTACCAGACGTCGCTCTGGCAGGTCCATCAGCCGGCCTTCTGGCTGTTCATGGTGGTCCTGGCCGTCTCCACGATCTTCTCGGTCATCATCCAGGCGAGCTTCGCCGACCTGACGCCCGGCGGGTGGCTCCTGTCGTGGTTCCTCCTGGCCCTGTACGCCGTCCCCGTCGTGGCGGCCGTGCTCGTGCTCGACCTGTACGAGCGGGAGCCGATGTCGCTCATCGTGGCGGCGTTCCTGTGGGGGGCGTTCGCCGCGACCAGCATGTCGATCTTCGCCAACCAGGGCTGGGGCCTGGCGCTGATCGACTGGTTCGGGTTCGACTTCGCGGGGCGATGGGCCGCCGCCCTAACCGCGCCCTTCACCGAGGAGATCACCAAGGGCGTCGGCGTGATCCTCATCTACCTGATCGCCCGCAGTGAGATCGACGACCTGATGGACGGCTTCGTCTACGGGGCCATGGTCGGGCTGGGGTTCACCATCGTCGAGGACGTCTTCTACTTCGTGAACGTGTTCGGCGGCGATCCCGGCGGCGTGCTCCAGGGCTTCTTCGTCCGGGTGATCGCCAGCGGCCTGTACGGGCACGTCCTGTACACCGGCCTGTTCGGCATGGGCGTGGCGTACTTCGTCTCCCGGCGGCGCGAGGCGACGGCCGGCAAGCGCCTGGGCGTGGCCGTGCTGCTGACCGCGGCGGGGATCTTCGCCCACTTCCTGTGGAACTCGCCCCTGCTCGACTTCTATCCGACCAGCGAGCTCGACACGGCCGGCGAGTACCTCCAGGTGATCTTCGCCACCGCCGTGAAGGGCCTGCCGTTCCTGGCGATCCTCGCGTTGATGCTGGTCCTGGCCCGCCGCCGCGAGCACCGGTGGCTCCGGGCCGCGCTGGCCACGGAGATCGGCAGGGAGGGCCTCCACCCCGACGAGCTCGCGGTGCTGGAGAGCCCCTCGGCCCGCCGGCGCAGCCGGCGGGAGATGGGCGAACGGGCCGGGCCCCAGGCCGCGCACGTGCTGAAGCGCCTCCAGAAGGCCCAGATCAACCTGGCCATGGTGGCCACCAGGGTCCACCAGGACGATCATCCGGACCTGGTGCGGCAGCGCCAGTACTGCCAGGCCCTCCGCGACTGGCTGCTCGCGTACGGACGGCCCCGGCCTCCGGCCAAGCGGCCCGGCGCCTAGAACGCGTCCTCGAACAGGTGGACGTCGGGCGCGTTCCCCGCTCCCCACGTGACGCTGGCCACGTCGAAGCGGTACGTCGAGCCGGTGGGACGCACGGCGCCCACGAACGCCTCGGCCAGGTGGCGCAGCTTCCGCTGCTTCGCAGGAGTCACCGCGTCGAACGGCCCGCCGAGCACCGCGGAGGTTCGGGCCTTCACCTCGCAGAAGACCAGGAGTTCGCCCCGGGCCAAGACCAGGTCGAGCTCACCCAGGGGGGAACGCCAGTTCCGGGCGACCAGGCGGTATCCGCGTCGGCGGTAGGCCTCCCAGGCGGCCCGCTCCCCGTCGCGCCAGACCCGGTCGCGGCGCATGCGTCGAAGCATGGCCCGTGGGTCTGACACGCGGCTACGGGATCGACTCGGCGGGGGGGCCGGCTTCGTCCTTGGACAGCTCCTCGATGTTGACGTCGTGCGTGGTCAGCACCCGGACCGACGAGACGAACCGCGCCGGGCGGTGCATGTCC
Organism: Actinomycetota bacterium; assembly: GCA_050693275.1. Taxonomy (GTDB): domain Bacteria; phylum Actinomycetota; class UBA4738; order UBA4738; family CALAEC01; genus CALAEC01. Next base: position 10,193 of record JBOGWD010000395.1, read on the forward strand.
CAGACCCACGCATCCGTCATCATCACCTCCACCCAGCCCTCGGCCTGGTACCGGATGTCGACCTTGTTCGCCAGGTAGAAGCGTCGCTCCGTCTCGACCACGTACCGGAACATCGGGAGGACGTCCCGGTATTCGCGATACAGACGGAGCTCCTGGTCGATCTCGTACTTCTCGAGCTCCTCCTCGCCCTCGCTCACGCCCTGGCCTCCTTCATCCTTCGATACTCATCTGGCGACAGCGGATCGAGGACGTGGTTGAACGACCGGCGGTGGATCGGGGTGGGCCCGAGCCGCCACAAGGCCTCCCAGTGGCGCTCGGTGCCGTAGCCGCGGTTCGTATCGAATCCGTACTGCGGGAATCGCCGGTGGTACCGGTCCATGATCCGGTCCCTGGTCGTCTTGGCGATGACCGAGGCGGCGGCCACCGACGCCGTGACCACGTCGCCCTTGCGCAGGGCCAGGCTCGGCAGGCCCAGCCTCTTGATCGGGAACCCGTCCGTGAGCACGAACTCCGGGGTCAGGGCCAGGGTACGGAGGGCCCGGCGGAGGAGGGCCAGGTTCGTGCGATGAAGGCCGGCCCGATCGATCCGCCGGGGCATGGCCTTGCACACCGAGATCGCCAGGGCGCTCTCGCGGATCCGGGCCGCCGCCCCCCGGCGCTGGTTCGGGGTCAGCAGCTTGGAGTCCTCGATCCCGTCGAGGTCGAAGTCCTCGGGAAGGATCACCGCCGCGGCCACGAGAGGGCCGGCCAGCGCCCCCCGCCCGGCCTCGTCGACCCCCGCCAGCACCCCGAAGCCCCGCTCACGGAGCTGGCGCTCGTAGTGGTCGATCTCCTTCAGTCGTCGGACAACCACTCGATCCTCGAGGGTGGCCAGAGGAGCACGAACGCCTTCCCCACCACCTTGTCGAGGGGGATCTGGCCCAGCGCGGATCTGGAGTCCTGGGAGTTCGGCCGGTTGTCCCCCATAACGAAGACGTGATCGGGCTCGACGTCCGTCGGCGGGAAGTCCTGAGCACCGGGGTTGGTGATGTAGGGCTCCGGGATGCGCTGCCCGTTGACGTAGACCTTGCCGTTGCGCATCTCCACCGTGTCGCCGGGAAGGCCGATCACGCGCTTGATGAAGTCCTTGGTGGGGTCGACGGAGAACCCCAGGCCCTCGACCAGCCAGTCCCACACGGCCTCGAACACGTTCCGATCCGGCTCCCGAAGGCTCGGGTTCTCGAACACGATGACGTCTCCCACCTGCGGCTGGCCGAAGTCGTAGACCAGCTTATTCACGAGCACCCGGTCGCCGACCTTGAGGGTGGGGACCATCGACTGAGACGGGATGTAGAAGGCCTGGATCAGGAAGGTCTTGATCAGCAGGGCCAGGGCGAATGCGATGACGATGAGGCCCGGCAGCTCCTTGAAGAAGCCGAGGAACCCGCCGCGCCGTTCCTCGCCCTCGTCCTTCCGAGCCCTCTGTGGCTGAGCTCCGGAACCATCCGGCGTCACGGACGGTGAGTCCTGGGGCTCGGGTTGGATCGCCTCCCGATCCTCGAGGTCCCCCGCCGAGGCGCCCGCGGGAGGCCGGGCCCGACTCATGCCTAGCCCTCGTCCCCTGCTGCCTCGTCCTCCGTCGGGGCGGGTTCGGCGGCTGGGCTCCCGATGGGGGTGCGAAGCTCTCGGATCCGAGCCCGCTTGCCGCGCCGCTCCCGGAGGTAGTACAGCTTGGCTCGCCGGACGTCGCCCCGGCTGACCACCTCGATCCGAGCGATCTGAGGTGTATGGACGGGGAAGGTTCGCTCGACGCCCACCCCGAAGGAGACCTTGCGGACAGTGAACGTCTCGCGGAGCCCGCCGCCGCGGCGGCGGATCACCACTCCCTGGAACACCTGCACGCGCTCCCGGCCCGCCTCGACCACCCGGACGTGCACCTTGACGCTGTCGCCGGCCCGGAAATCGGGCACGTCGTCGCGCAGGCGAAGCTTCTCGATGGGGTCGACCTTGTTCATGGCGTCTCCAGCGGGCGGCTCCTCATCGTAGCAGGTCCGGTCGATTCCTCCGCGTCTTCTCCTCGGCCGCGCGCCGCCTCCATTCCTCGATCCGGGCGTGGTCGCCGGAGACGAGCACCTCGGGGACCCGGAGGCCGCCGAGGTCCCGGGGCCTGGTGTAGTGGGGATGGTCGAGGATGCCCTCCTCGAAGGACTCGCTGGTCAGGGACTCCTCTTTCCCCACCACGCCCGGGACGAGCCTGCCCACGGACTCCACCACGACCAGGGCCGGGAGCTCTCCGCCGGACAGCACGTAGTCGCCGATGGAGATCTCCTCGGCCGGGAGGCCCTCCACCACTCGCTCGTCCACGCCCTCGTATCGCCCGCAGATCAGGACGAGCCAGGGCTCGGCGGCCAGCTCTCTCACCAGCGCCTGGTCCAGCCGCTTCCCCGCAGGGGACAGGAGGACGACCCGCTTGGGGCCCTCGCCCAGCCCCTCGACCGCCCGGAACACCGGCTCGGCCTTCATCACCATGCCCGGGCCCCCGCCGTACGGCTCGTCGTCGACCTGCCGATGCCGGTCGGCCGCGTGGTCCCGGATGTCGTGGACCCGGACGTCGAGGATGCCGCCCTCGATCGCCTTCCCCAACAGGCTTTCTCGCAGCGGCCTCTCGATGATGCCGGGGAAGATCGTCAGGACGTCGATGCGCACGGCCTCACCCCAGCAATCCCGGGATCTCCCGGATGATTACCCGTCCCGCGGTGACGTCCACGGCGACCACGACCTCGCGGACCGCCGGGATCAGCACGCCCTCCTCCGTGACCCACAGGTCGTTGGCCGGATTCCCCTCGACCTCCCGGATCCGGCCCAACGAGCGGCCGTCCTCGGTGAACACCTCCAGGCCGACGACCTGGTGGACCCAGAATCGGTCCCGGTCCTGGATCGGAGGCGAGTCGGTGGCGGACACGAACAGGAGCGACCCGCGCAGCCCGTCGGCCACGTCCCGGTCGACGACCTCCTCGAACTTGACCAGGACCCGGTCGTGATGAGGCCGCGACCGCTCCACGGTGAGGGTTCGACCGTCCTCCAGACGCAGCACCGACCCCGGCTCGAACCGGGACTCCACCTCGCTGAGCGGTCGAACGGACACCTCTCCTCCGACGCCGTGGGCCCTGGCGATCCGACCCACGGCGAGGAGCTGGTCGCTCACTCCTCCACGATCTCGACGAGCGTGGTGACCCCCTGGCGCGAGCCCCCGGCCCTGACGATCGAACGGAGCGCCTTGACCGTCCGCCCGCGCTTCCCGATCACCTTGCCCATGTCGTCGGGGGCCACCCGGAGCTGCAGGATCACCGAGCGCTCCCCGGCCACCTCCGTGACCTCCACGGCGTCGGGCTCGTCGACCAGGGCCTGGGCCACGTATTCGAGGACCTCCTTCACGGAGCCTCCTGATCACCGGTGGAGCCCTCTGGCTCTCCTTCGGCAACAAGAGGGGTTGCCTCCGGAGATCCTTCCCGCTCATCCGTAGAAGCCGAGGGCTCCGCGGAGCCAACCCCTTTGGTTGGCGAAGCGGGGTCCGAGGCTTCTGGAGTGGTTGTTGGACCCTCAGTGGCCGGCTCGAAGGCCGGAGGAGGGGCTTCGCCGGTGAAGCTCGCCCAGATGCCGGTCTTCCGGAGCAGGACCCGAACAGGGTCGCTGGGCTGGGCGCCGTTCTTCAGCCAGTGCAGGGCCCGCTCCTCGTCGATCTCGATCACGGAGGGGTGGGCCCGAGGGTGATACCGGCCGATGTTCTCGATGAACCGGCCGTCGCGAGGGC
>JBOGWD010000396.1:0-11561 GCA_050693275.1 Actinomycetota bacterium
GCGGGGGTGGACGAGCTGGCCCACTGCCCGTGGACCGAGCGGGTCTCCGACGAGCTGGCCCAGGCACTGGCCAGGAGTGTGGCCATCGTGAGCACGCTGGACATCCATTCGTACGGACGGGACACGCCGGAGCTCCGCACGGCCCTGGACAACCTCCGCAGGTTCGTCGGGGCGGGGGGCCGGGTCCGCTACGGCACCGATCTCGGCAACGGGCCCATCCCGCCGGGCATCCATCTCGAGGAGGTCCGGCATCTGGCGGAGGCGGGGCTGGAGGCCGGCTCCATCCTTCGGGCCATGACGCTGTCGCCGCTCCGCGAGGGCGCCGAGGCGGACCTGGTCGGCCTGGGCGGCGATCCCTTCGAGGACCTCGACGCCCTGGGCCGGGTCCGCCTGGTGGTCCGTCGAGGGTCCGTTCGACTCGGGGGGTGAGCCCGGCCGGTACCATGCCCTCCATGAGCGAGCGGCTCCCGGCCCCCCGGGTCGGCGTCGTGCTGGCGGCCGGACGATCCGAGCGGCTCCGGGCCGTGACGGGGGGCGGCTCGAAGGCGCTGGTCCGCCTGGGCGGCCTCCGGCTGGTGGAGCGGGCCATCCGTTCCCTGCTGGCGTACGGGACGGAACGGGTCGTCGTGGTGGTCGGCTACCACGCCGGCCCCGTGGCCGCCGTGGCCCAGCGGGCGGCGCCCGGCCGGGTCCAGGTCGTGGAGGCTCCCGACTGGGAGGAGGGGAACGGCGCGTCGCTGGCCGCCGCCGGGCCCACCCTGGCCGGGGAGCCCGGCTTCCTGGTGGTGAGTGCAGATCACGTCTTCGCCGAGGGTGCCCTGGTGGACCTGGCGGGAGCGGGAGTGGCCGGCGTGCTGGTCGATCCGGCTCCGGTCGCGGAGGTGTGGAAGGAGGCCACCAAGGCCCGCGTCGATACCGACGGGCGGGTGCTGGAGCTTGGGAAGGACGTGGATTCCCCCACCGTCGACGCCGGGGCGTTCCTGCTTCCCGGGCGGGTCTTCGAGGCGATCCGAGAGGCCAGGGCGCGCGGCGACGGGTCCCTGTCGGGAGCGGTGACCGAGCTGGGCCGGGTGCTGCCGGTCCGGGCCGTTCCCATCCCGGTCGATGGGTGGTGGCAGGACGTCGATACGCCCGAGGATCTGGGGCGGGCGGCCCGGCGGCTGCGGGCGTCGCTGCCACGACCGGGCGATGGGCCCGTGGCCCGGCTCCTGAACCGACGGCTGTCGGTTCCCGTCTCGTGGCTGATCGTTCGGTTCGGTCCGAACCCCGACGCGCTGTCGGCCGCGGCGTTCCTGGTGGGCGTGGCCGCGGCGGCGTTCCTGGCGGCCGGTATGGGGGTGGCCGGGGGTCTCCTGGCCCAGGCGTGCTCCATCCTGGACGGGGTGGACGGTGAGGTGGCCCGGCTGCAGCTGCGGGCCGGCCCCAGGGGGACCCTGCTGGACGGGGTCCTCGACCGGCTCGGGGATGCGGCATTGTGCGCGGCGCTGGGCATCTGGGCGGTGGCCCAGGGAACCGACCCGCGGGCCGTGGTCGCCCTGGTCACCGCGGCCACGGCGGGGGCCATGCTGTCGATGGCCACCAAGGATCGGGTGGCCGCGCTGGATCTGGAGCCTCCCTCCGAGCGGCGCCTGGGGTGGCTGCTGGGAGGTCGCGACGGTCGCCTGCTCCTGATCACGGTCATGGCGATCCTGGGGCTCCCGGTGGCCGCTCTGGCCGCCACTGCGGCCACGTCACTGGCCTCGGTGGGGATCCGCGTGTCGTTCGCCCGCACCGTCCCGCCGCCCTGAGGCCGCCGTCCGGACGCCCCTCGGTACAATGGGGGTCGATGGGCACCGATCGGATCGTCATCCACGGGGCCCGAGAGCACAATCTCCGGAACGTCCATCTGGAGCTTCCCCGGGACCGGCTGATCGTGTTCACGGGCCTGTCCGGCTCCGGCAAGTCGTCGCTGGCGTTCGACACGATCTACGCCGAGGGGCAACGGCGATACGTGGAGTCCCTGTCCGCGTACGCCCGGCAGTTCCTCGGCCAGATGGAGAAGCCGGACGTCGACTTCATCGAGGGGCTCTCCCCGGCCATCTCGATCGACCAGAAGTCCGGATCTCGGAACCCCCGGTCGACGGTGGGGACCATCACCGAGGTCTACGACTACCTCCGGGTGCTCTATGCCAGGGTGGGCCATCCCCACTGCCCGAAGTGCGGCCGCCCCATCGGCCGGCAGACCCCCGACCAGATCGTCGACCAGGTCCTGAGCCTCCCCGAGGGAACGAGGTTCCAGGTGCTGGCCCCGGTGGTCCGGGGCCGGAAGGGGGAGTACGAGCGGCTCCTGAAGGATCTGGCCCGCCGGGGCTTCTCCCGGGCCCGGATCGACGGCGAGGTCCGGGAGCTCTCCGAGCCGATCCGGCTCGACCGGTACTACAAGCACGACATCGAGGTGGTGGTGGACCGGCTGGTGGCCAAGCCCGACATCCGTCGGCGGGTGGCCGACTCGGTGGAGACCGCGCTGGAGCTGTCGGAGGGCCTGGCGGCGCTGGCCGTGCAGACCGACGGCAGGGAGGAGATCGTCACCTTCTCCGAGAAGCTCGCCTGCACCTACGACGGCCTCTCGTTCGAGGAGCTGGCGCCCCGGAACTTCTCCTTCAACTCCCCGTACGGGGCCTGCGTGGCCTGCGACGGGCTGGGGATCCGGCTGGAGGTGGACCCGGCCCTGGTCGTTCCCGACCCGGACCTGTCGATCCGGGAGGGGGCAATCGGGCCGTTCGCCTCGGCCCGACTCGAGTACTGGGGACGGGTGCTGGAGGCCACCGCCGAGGCGCACCGGTTCTCGCTCGACGCGCCGTGGGGGAAGCTCTCCCAGGCGGCCCGGGAGGTGATCCTGTACGGCTCCGACCGTGAGATCTACGTCCGGTACCGGAACCGGTACGGGCGCCAGCGAGCCTACTGGACGACCTACGAGGGCGTGATCCCGGTGATCGAGCGGCGGCACGCCGAGACGGACTCGGACCACGCCCGGTGGAGGTGGGAGCAGTACATGCGGGAGGTGCCCTGCCGCTCCTGCAAGGGCGCGCGCTTGAAGCCCGAGTCCCTGGCGGTCACCGTGGCCGATCTCAACATCGCCGAGCTCACCTCGATGTCGGTGTCGAGCACGCTGGCGTTCCTCTCGGGGCTCTCCGGACGGATCACCGAGCGGGAGCAGATGATCGCCGAGCGCCTCCTGAAGGAGATCCGGGCGCGCCTGGGGTTCCTGGTCGACGTGGGACTCGACTACCTCACGCTCGACCGGCCCGCGGGGACGCTGGCCGGCGGCGAGGCCCAGCGGATCCGGCTGGCCTCGCAGATCGGTTCGGGACTGGTCGGGGTGCTGTACGTGCTCGACGAGCCCTCGATCGGTCTCCACCAGCGGGATAACCGTCGGCTGATCGACACGCTGATGAGGCTCCGAGACCTCGGCAACACCCTGATCGTGGTCGAGCACGACGAGGCCACCATCCGTGCCGCGGACTGGGTGGTGGACATCGGTCCGGGGGCGGGAGAGGCCGGAGGCGAGATCGTGTACACGGGCCCGGTCGAGGGGATCCTCGGCGACGAGGCCTCCATCACCGGCGCGTACCTGGCGGGACGGCGGAGCATCCCCACCCCGCGGGTCCGGCGTCGGCCCGACGGCCGGGTCCTCGAGGTCAAGGGGGCGGCGGAGCACAACCTCAAGCGGATCGACGTTGCTTTCCCCCTGGCTCTGTTGATCTGCATCACCGGCGTCTCCGGGTCGGGGAAGTCCACGCTGGTGGAGGACGTGATCCACCGGGCCCTCCAGCAGAAGGTGAACCGGTCCAGGATCGTCCCGGGCAAGCACCGGCGGCTGGTGGGCTGGGAGCAGATCGACAAGGTCGTGCACGTCGATCAGTCTCCGATCGGCCGGACGCCCCGATCGAACCCGGCCACCTACACGGGGGTGTTCGACCACGTCCGCCGGCTGTTCTCCCAGACGCCCGAGGCCCGGGTCCGCGGGTACAAGCCCGGCCGGTTCTCGTTCAACGTCCGGGGCGGCCGGTGCGAGGCCTGCGCCGGGGACGGCCAGATCAAGATCGAGATGCACTTCCTCCCGGACGTGTACGTCACCTGCGAGCAGTGCAAGGGGAAGCGGTACAACCGGGAGACCCTGATGGTCAAGTTCAAGGGACGAAGCATCGCCGACGTGCTGGCCATGAGCGTCGACGAGGCCCTCGACTTCTTCCGGAACATCCCGGTCATCGCCCGGCACCTCCAGACGCTGTCGGACGTGGGGCTGGGCTACATCAAGCTGGGCCAGCCCGCCCCCACGCTCTCGGGGGGCGAGGCCCAGCGGGTAAAGCTGGCATCCGAGCTGTCCCGTCGGGCCACGGGGCGGACCTTCTACATCCTCGACGAGCCGACCACCGGGCTGCACTTCGACGACGTCCGGAAGCTGCTGTCGGTCCTGGAGCGGCTGGTCGACGCGGGGAACACGGTCGTGGTCATCGAGCACAACCTCGACGTTGTCAAGACCGCCGACTGGATCATCGACCTCGGGCCCGAGGGCGGCGAGGGAGGGGGGGAGGTCGTGGCCTCCGGCCCGCCCGAGGACGTGGCCCGAGCCGCGGCGTCGTACACGGGACGGTTCCTGGCCGACGCACTGGTGCCGCGAGCGACCGCCGCGGCCGAGCGAACCTCGGCGTGAGTCACCCGCCCTGTGGTAGAAAACGTCCCGCTGTGCTGAGACGGCCCCTGCCCGTCCTGTGCGCGATCTCGCTGGCGGCCGCGGCGTGCGGCGGGCCTGAGATCGTGGTGCGATCCGAGGAGCCCCAGGGTCCTTCCTGGTTCTCCCTGATCGCGGATTCCCAGAACGACTCGGGGGGCGGGCTCTCCGTGGCCACCGACACCGAGGGGAATCCCCACCTGGCCTACCTGGCCTTCCCCGAGGAGGTCGAGGGTGAGGCGCCGCCGCCGGACCCGCTGGCCCCAACGCTCCCGGCCGTGATGCACGCCCACCTGGTGCAGGACGTGTGGACTCGGGGCCCGGTCGCCGAGGAGCAGGAGGTGGACGAGGCCGGCGAGACCGCCATCGTCGTCGACGCCGAGGGCGTGCACCACGTGGCCTGGACGACCTCCGACGGGGTGCTCTATTCCTCGAACGCCGACGGGGAGTTCGCCGAGGAGCCCGGGGTGGTGGCGCCGGGCCCGGTGACGGGCCTGTCGATCGCCGCCGCCGAGGACGGGGCTCCGTGGATCGCCTTCCAGACGGCCCTCGACGCCGTGGAGGGACCGGCGTCCCTGATCCGGGTGGCCACGCCGGACGCGGAAGAGGGATGGTCGGTCGAGACCGCCGCCGAGGCGTCGGCTCCGGGCGACCTCGCGGCGACGGCCATCGCCGTCACGGCCGACGGCCCCCTGGTGGCCTTCGGCTCCGACGGACAGACGCTGGTGGCCGAACGGCGGGGCGCCCGGTGGTTCAGCGAGACCGTGGACAAGGACGGCGGCCTGGGAGTGGCCATGGCTATGGACGCCGACGGAAACCCGCACGTGTCGTATCTCGACGGAGCCGGGGGCGTGAAGCATGCGCACTCTATCGGCGGGCCGCCCTGGGAGATCTCCGACGTCGGCTCGGGCGCGACCGGCTCCGCAACCTCTATCGCCCTCGACGCCGAGGGTATCCACCACGTGGCCTGGCAGACCGCGGAGGGGTCCGCCTACGCCAGCAACGCCGGCGGCGACTTCGCCCAGGAGGAGCTCCCGCCATCGACGGCAGGGGGCGCCCGGCCGAGGCTCGGCGCGGGGCCCGAGGGGACCGTGTACCTGGCGTTCTACGACCTTGAGGACACCGAACTCCAGATGGCCGTGCAGACCGAGGACGAGCCCCTGTTGGCCGTTCCGGCCCCGGAGGAGACCGCCGGCGGCGGAACCCAGCCGACGGGCCCCCCGGCCTGCGAACCGGACGGCACCCAGTTGGCCATCGAAGCCCCGCCCGGAGCAGCGGCGAACGGGTTCGCGACCGACTGCCTGGCTGTTCCCGCCGGAGAGGCCTTCACAATCGACTTCAACAACCAGGACGACGGAGCAACCCCGCAGACGCACAACGTCGCCATCTACACCGAACAGCCCCCGGCGGGGGAACCGCTGTTCCAGGGGGAGATCTTCCCGGCGCCGGCCGCAATGACCTATCAGGTAACGTCCATAGACGAGCCCGGAAACTACTTCTTCCAGTGTGACATCCACCCGGCGACCATGACCGGCACGTTCGTGGCGGCCGCCGCCGGCGGTGGTGGCGGCGGGGGCGGGCGCTAGCCTCCATCCGGCGGGTCGGCCGGAACGTTCATCTTCCATCCACGCTCCCGCTGGACGCGGGCCCTACAATGGAACGACGGAGGAGTGACGGACATACCGAGACCGGACCCGGCCACCGTCCCCGACGCCCCGGGGGCGTACCTCTTCCGTGACCCCGACGGCCGGGTGATCTACGTGGGGAAGGCCAAGTCCATCCGGAAGCGCCTTGCCGCCTACTGGGGCCGGCCCCTCCACCCTCGGACCGAGGCCATGGTCGAGGCCGCCGACCGGGTCGAGTGGATCGTGGCCTCCGGCGAGGTGGACGCCCTCCACCTCGAGTACAATCTGATCCAGGAGCATCGTCCCCGGTTCAACGTCCGGTACCGGGACGACAAGTCGTACCCGTACCTGGCCATCACGGTCTCGGAGCGGTGGCCCCGGGCCATGGTCACCCGGTCGAAGCGGCGGAAGGGCATGCGCTCCTTCGGGCCGTACGCCCACGCGTACGCGATCCGGGAGACCCTGGACGCGCTCACCCGGGTGTTCCCCGTCCGGACCTGCTCGAACGGCTTCTTCGACCAGCGGCACCGCGCGGGACGGCCGTGCCTGTACTACGACATCGGCCGGTGTGCCGGGCCGTGCGTCCCCGAGACGACCGGGGTGACCGAGGAGGGATACGGGGAGCTGGTCCACCGGCTGGCCGACTTCCTGGCCGGCAACCACCGGCCGATCCTCCGGGAGCTGGAAGCCGAGATGCGCGCGGCGTCGTCCCAGGAGGAGTTCGAGAAGGCGGCCAGGTTCCGGGATCGGCTCACCGCGGCCCGGAAGGCGATCGAGTCCCAGGAGATGGTCCTGTCGCCGCGGGACAACCTCGATGTGATCGGGTTCGACGAGGACGAGCTCGAGGCGGCCTTCCAGGTCTTCTTCGTCCGGGGCGGGAGGGTCACCGGCCGGCGGGGATGGGTGGTCGATCGGGTCGAGGACCTCGACACGCCCGCGCTGGTCTCGTCGTTCCTCGAGCAGCTGTACATGGAGGGCGACGAGATCCCGGGCCGGGTGGTGGTGCCGGTCTGGCCGCGCGACCGGGGCCTGCTGGAGGAGTGGCTGACGGCCCGTCGAGGGAGCGCCGTGCGCATCGCCGTGCCCGCCCGGGGAGACAAGCGCCGTCTCCTCCGGGTGGTGACGACCAACGCCAGGGAGGCCTTCCTCCGCCACAAGCTGAAGCGGGCCTCCGACTTCGCCGCCCGGTCGCGAGCGCTGGCCGAGCTGGGGGAGGTCCTGGGGATCGCCCAGCCGCCGCTCCGGGTGGAGGCGTACGACGTGTCGAACATCGGGGCCACGGCGAAAGTGGGATCGATGGTGGTGTTCGAGGATGGGTTGCCCAAGCGCTCGGACTACCGCCGGTTCGAGATCAGGGGGGTGCCCGGCCAGGACGACTTCGCCTCCATGGAGGAGATGCTCCGCCGCCGGTTCGCCCGGTATCTGAGGGAGCGGGACGAACCCGTGGGCAGCCGGAAGTTCGCCTACCCGCCCTCGCTGGCCGTGGTCGACGGCGGCCGGGGCCAGCTGGGGGTGGCCCGGCGGGTCCTGGAGGAGCTCGGCCTGGACATCCCGGTGATCGGCCTGGCCAAGCGCCTGGAAGAGGTCTACCTGCCGGGCCAGCCGGAGCCCCTCCGGATCCCCCGGGGCTCGGAGGCGCTGTTCGTGCTCCAGCACGTCCGTGACGAGGCCCACCGCTTCGCCGTCGAGTACCACCGGAAAGTACGGGAGCGGCGGGCCATGGCGTCGCCTCTCGACGAGGTCCCGGGGATCGGCCCGGCCCGGAAGAGGGCGCTCCTCCGGCGGTTCGGCTCGCTGGCCCGCCTGGCCCGGGCCTCCGAGGAGGAGATCGCGGCCACGCCGGGAGTGGGTCCGACGCTGGCAGCCGAGATCACGGCCCGGCTCCGTCGGCCGAGCGAGGCGGCCTCGGCGTGACCGCGCAGCCGGCACGACGCGAGCAGCCCCGCCGGCTGCCGACCGGGCCGCACTTCACCCTGATCACCGGGCTGTCCGGCGCGGGCCGGTCCGAGGCCGCCAAGTGCCTGGAGGACCTGGGTTTCTTCGTGGTGGACAATCTCCCGCCGGCGCTGATCCCGAAGATGGCCGAGCTGGTGGAGGCCACCGGCGGGCCCCAGCGCGTGGCCATCGTGGCCGACGCACGGGGCGGGAAGTTCTTCGGCGACCTGGCCGACGCCCTCGGCCTCCTTCGTCAGCGGCGCATCGCCACCCGGATCCTGTTCCTGGAGGCCTCGGACGAGGTCCTGGTCACTCGCTTCGCGGCCACCCGGCGCAAGCACCCGCTGGCGCCGGAGGACCGCCGGGAGGAGGGGATCCGTCGGGAGCGGGAGATCATGGAGGTCCTCCGCGGCGACGCCGATCTCATCATCGATACCACCGGTCTGACCCCGAAGGTCCTCCGGGAGCGGGTCCGCGACGCCTTCTCGAAGGCCCCCCCGGAGGCCGGGCTCCAGGTGGCCGTGGTGTCCTTCGGGTACAAGTTCGGGGTGCCCCGGGACGCCGACATGGTGCTCGACGTCCGGTTCCTGCCCAACCCGTACTGGATCGACTGGCTCCGGTCGCTGCCCGGGACCGAGGCGCCGGTGAAGCGGTTCGTCACGGGCCAGCCGCAGTACGCCGAGTTCATGAGCCGGCTCCGGGGGCTGCTCGACTACGTCCTGCCGGGATTCCTGGCCGAGGGCAAGTCCTACCTGACGGTCGCGGTCGGGTGCACCGGAGGGCATCACCGCTCGGTGGTGGTGGCGGAGGACCTGGTGGCGTACTTCCGGGAGAAGGGGCTGCCCGTGACCCGCGATCACCGCGACATCGACCGGGACTAGGCACCCCCGTGGTGACCCGGTGGCTGGGCATCGCCGCGCTCGTGCTCCTGGTGACGTCGGCGTGCGACGGCGAGTCGGGCGAACTGACGCCTCCGGATGAACCGAACGGATCGGGGGCGGCCTCGTTGCCGCTTCGGTCCGGAGAGGTCCCCGGGGGGTTGGAGCCGGACCCGAGTGGGACGGGCCCGATCCGCTCGATCCGCGATGTCCTTCCCCCGCCGCGCCGCCTCCCCAACGTTCCCCCGTTGCCCGACGGGCTGCGGGGGGCATTCGTCGAGGGCTACCGGCGAGCCTTCGCCGGCCCGGAGGCCACCGCCTCCTCGACCGTGGTCCGTCTCGAGGACGCCCAGGCTGCCGCGGAGTTCCTGGCGTACGTCCGGCTCCTCCCGGTCGGCGGGAACGCCGCGACGGTGGAGGAGCTCCCCGCCACCGGGCTCGGCGAGGAGGGGTACGGGTGGCATCTCCGGGTCCCGGAGAGCGAGTCCTCCGGGTTCGCCTGGCGGGCCGGCGACACCGTGGCCACCCTGACCTTCAGCGGTCCGGTCGGGCGAGCGGGCCCGGAGGTCAGCCTCCCGCTGGCCGAGCGGGTGGACGGGCGTCTGGCCTGAGCCCCGCTCGTGAGCCGGGTCGCCCGATGGGTAGGATGAACCTCGTGACCAGAAGGAGGCATCGACGATGGCGGTGAAGGTCGGTATCAACGGCTTCGGGCGGATCGGCCGGAACTTCTTCCGGGCGGCCATGCGGCAGGGCGCGGACCTCGACTTCGTGGCGGTGAACGACATCACGGACGCCGGCACGCTGGCCCACCTGCTCAAGTACGACTCGGTGCTCGGCACCCTCGACGCCGACATCGGCGTGAGCGACGAGGGGCTCCGCGTGGATGGCGACGAGCTGAAGGTGCTGGCCGAGAGGGATCCCGGCGCGCTCCCGTGGAAGGAGCTCGGCGCGGAGATCGTCATCGAGTCGACCGGGTTGTTCACGGACCGGGAGAGCTCGCAGAAGCACCTGGAGGCCGGGGCGCAGAAGGTGATCGTCAGCGCCCCCGCCAAGGGCGATGACATCACGATCGTCCTGGGGGTCAACGACCAGGACTACGATCCCGCATCGCACCACGTCATCTCCAACGCGTCGTGCACCACGAACTGCGTGGTCCCGATGGCCAGCGTCGTCGAGGAGGCCTTCGGCATCGACCGGGCCCTCATGACCACCTGCCACGCCTACACGAACGACCAGAACCTGCTCGACCTGCCTCACAAGGACCTCCGGCGGGCCCGGGCCGCGGCCATCAACCTCGTGCCGGCGAGCACGGGGGCGGCCAAGGCCACCTCGCTGGCCATCCCCAAGCTCAAGGGGAAGATGGACGGCATGGCCTTCCGGGTCCCGGTCCCGGTCGGCTCGGTGACCGACCTGGTGTGCCTCCTGGAGCGGGAGGCCACGGAGGAGGAGATCAATGAGGCGTTCCGGGCCGCCGCTGAGGGCCGCCTCCGGGGCATCCTGAAGTACACGGAGGACCCGCTGGTCTCCTCGGACATCGTCGGCGATCCCCATTCGTGCGTGTTCGACGCGCTCTCCACGATGGCCATCGGGAACATGGTCAAGGTGATCGGCTGGTACGACAACGAGTGGGGTTTCTCGAACCGGCTGGTCGAGCTGACGCAGCTCGTGGCCTCGAAGCTCTGAGCGTGGGGCGGCTCCGGACGATCGAGGACCTCGGCGACCTCGCCGGGCGGAGGGTCTTCGTGCGCGTGGACTTCAACGTCCCCCTCGAGGGTGGCCGGGTGGCAGACGACATGCGGATCGCCGCCGCCCTACCCACGATCCGCGAGCTCCGCGACCGCGGTGCGACGCTCGTCCTCGCTTCCCACCTGGGGCGCCCGCAGGGGCAGGTGGTCGAGGAGCTCCGCATGGATCCCGTGGCCCGCCGCTTGGAGGAGATGGCCGGATTCCCGATCGGGAAGATGGACGGCTGGGCCGCCCGCCCCGGTCAGGGTGAGGTCGTGCTCCTGGAGAACCTTCGCTTCGATCCGGGCGAGGAGGGCAACGACCCCCGGTTTGCCAGAGAGCTGGCCTCGCTCACCGACGCCCACGTGAACGACGCGTTCGGGGCCGCCCATCGGGCCCACGCCTCCGTGGTGGGGGTGGCCAAGCTCCATCCCAGCGCCGCGGGCCGCCTCATGCAGAAGGAGGTCGAGGTCCTGTCCCGGCTCCGGGAGGGCCCGGAGCGACCGTTCGTGGCCATCCTGGGAGGCGTCAAGGTCTCCGACAAGCTGGCCGTGATCGACGCCCTGCTGGACCGGGTGGACGCGCTGCTGGTGGGCGGGGCCATGGCGTTCACGTTCCTGGCCGCCCAGGGTGCCGAGACGGGCGACTCCCTGGTCGAGAAGAGCCACCTCGACACGGTTCGGAGGG
>JBOGWD010000397.1:0-2866 GCA_050693275.1 Actinomycetota bacterium
CTGAGCATCGGCGTCGACGTCTCCGATCGGATCAACACGCTGTACGCCCCGCCCGGAGCGTGGAGCCACGGGTACCTGTGGGGCGCCGACGTGGTCACGATCCCCGAGGGCTCCGGGTTCGACCCGCACACGAAGCCGACCGATCAGACCGGCGGGCTCGGCGGCGGGATCGAGGCGGGGTCCGCCACCAACTACGCCCTGGAGATCGACTCTGCCACGGCCGTGGGGACGCTGAACGACCTCGTCGGCGACGGCGTCCCGGCCGAGTTCGCCCTGGAGTCCTTCACCACCGCCGCCGGCGCGGCGCTCCCCGCCGGGACCGTCCTGTTCCCGGCGATCTCCGCCTCGGCGCTGGACGCCGCGGGGCAGGCCACCGGGCTGTTCTTCCACCGAGTGGACGGCGACCTGCCCGCGGTCGATCCGGTGGAGGGAGTCCCCCGGATCGCCGTCCTCACCGGAGCGGTGAACCAGGACATCTGGGTGCTCCGGGAGCTGGGCTTTCCGGCGGATCCCGTGTCCACCTCCAGCGGGGACGATCTCGACAACCCGGCGGCCCCGAATCCGTTGGATGGCTACGACGTCGTGTTCAACACGGGGAGCTGGCCCTCCGGAGCAACGGCCCGGGCCCGTCTCACCGCGTTCTTCAACGACGGCGGCGGGTACATCGGCGCCGGCCGGTTCGCCGCGACGTTCCTGAATGACGGGAACTCCGGTCAGCTCGACGGCTTCGTGCCCGAAGCCAGCACCGGGGGTGGACAGAGCGGCATCTTCAACTGGGCGAACGCCGGCGGGGCGGACAGCCCGATCGTGGGGTCCTTCCCCGACCACGACACCCTGATCATGGACCCGCCGACCTGGTTCACCTTGGTGCCGGGGACGGCCACGGTGGACGGACGGCTGGCAGGAGACTCCTCGGCCAGCTTCGCTTCCGGCCTGTGGCGCTTCGACCGACCCGCATCGGCCGACGACGCGGTCATCGCCGTCCATGGGGAAAGCACCGACGGGGTTGGGGAGGTCGCTCGGATCACGGCGTTCGCCTACAACCCGCTGTACCGGGCCGATCCGGAACGCGAGTGGCCCATGGTGGGGTCTGCCGCCTACTGGTCGGACCAGTAGCGCGAACATCTCCACGGAGGTGACGTGAGGGGCGGGGTCTCCCCGCCCCTCACTCGCCTTCTAGAAGCGGGGGGTCTCGGTGTACTCGCCGAATACCTCGCGGAGGGCGCCGACGATCTCGCCCTCGGTGCACGAGGCCCGGGCGCAGTCGACCATCGGGGGGATCAGGTTCTCCCCCTCGTCGAGCGCCGCTGCCTTCAGCCGCTGGAGGGCCCGGTCCGCGGCGGCCTCGTCCCGGCCGGCGCGCATCCGGCCCACCGCCTCGATCTGGCCTCGCTCGATCTCGGGACCGATCTTCAGCGTGTCGATCGGCTCGTCGTTCGGGTCGACGAACTCGTTCACCCCGACCTTGACCAGCCGCCCCTTCTCGAAGCGCTCGTTCTCCCGGAACGCCGCATCGGCGATCTCCGACTGGAAGAAGCCGCGCTCGATCCCCACGAGCATCCCCTCGAGCATCGAGCCCCGGCCCATGTCGTCGATCCGCCGGAAGTACTCCTCGGCCAGCTCCTCGGTCCGGTTCGTGAGGGCCTCGACGAAGTACGAGCCGCCCAGCGGATCGATCACGTTGGCCACGCCGGTCTCGTGCGCGATCACCTGCTGGGTCCGCAGGGCGATCTGGGCGGCCCGCTCCGTGGGGAGCGCCAGGACCTCGTCGAGCGCGTTCGTGTGCAGCGACTGGGTGCCGCCGAGCACGCCGGCCAGGGCCTCGATGGCGGTGCGGACGATGTTGTTCTCGGGCTGCTGCGCGGTGAGCGAGCACCCCGCGGTCTGGGTGTGGAACCGGAGCCGCCAGGACGCGGGGTCCTTGGCCCCGTACCGCTCCCTCATCCACCGGGCCCAGATCCGCCGGGCGGCCCGGTACTTGGCGATCTCCTCGAAGAAGTCGATGTGTGCGTTGAAGAAGAATGACAGCTCCGGGGCGAACCGGTCCACGTCGAGGCCGCGCTCCCGCCCCAGCTCCACGTAGGAGAACCCGTCGGCGAGGGTGAAGGCGAGCTCCTGGACCGCCGTGGAGCCGGCCTCGCGGATGTGGTACCCGGACACGCTGATCGGGTGCCACTTCGGGACCTCCCGGGCGCAGAACTCGATGAGGTCGCCGATGATCCGGAGGTGCGGACGCGGCGGGAAGATCCACTCCTTCTGGGCGATGTACTCCTTGAGGATGTCGGTCTGGAGGGTCCCGTCGAGCCGGCTCCAGTCAACGCCCTGGCGTTCCGCGGTGGCCAGGAAGAACGCGAAGATCACGGCCGCGGGCCCGCTGATCGTCATCGAGGTCGAGATGTCGCCGAGCGGGATGTCGCGGAACAGCGTCTCGAAGTCGGCCAGGGAATCGGTGGCCACGCCGCACACTCCCACCTCGCCGGCGCCCAGCGGGTCGTCGGAGTCCAGGCCCATCAGGGTGGGCATGTCGAAGGCCACCGAGAGCCCGCCCTGGCCCTGCTCCAGGAGGTATTTGTACCGGGCGTTCGTCTGCTCGGCCGAGCCGAAGCCGGCGAACTGACGCATCGTCCACAGCCGGCCGCGGTACATCGACTTGTAGACGCCGCGGGTGAACGGGTACTGGCCCGGGTAACCCAGGTCCCGATCGTGGTCGAGGTCCTTCACGTCCTCCGGCGTGTACAACGGCTCAACCGGCTCGCCGGAGATCGTCTCGAAGTCCGCGTCGCGCTCCCCCGCTTCCCGGTAGCGCTGGCGCCACTCGTCCTTCATCGCCCCTCCATCCGCTCCAACAGGATAGCCGTGGCCCGGT
>JBOGWD010000398.1:0-3350 GCA_050693275.1 Actinomycetota bacterium
TCCGCCAGGTCGCCCCGGGCGAACGCCTCCCGGAGCGCCCCGGTGAGCTCGCCGAAGCCGTGGAGGTCGAGCACCGGCCGGTATGTCCGGGTGGTGGCGTAGAACGCGATCTGGAGAGCCGCCTCGAACCGGGCCCGCTCTCGATCGTCGTTGAGCTGGAGGACCACGCTGTTCGTCAGGCTGATCCCCGACGGGTCGCGACCTGCCTCCGCGGCTCCCCGCAGGAGCGCCGGACGGACGACCTCGCGGACGTACTGGGGCGAGGTCAGGGGGTGGCCCAGTACGCCGTCGGCCACCCGGCCGGCCGCTTCGATCATCCTCACGTTCACCGCGGCGATGTAGACGGGAACGTCGTCCACTGGACCGGCGCCGGGGAACGGGTTCATGGTCACGGTGTAGAACCGGCCCCGGTGGTCGACCTTCTCGCCGCGGAAGGTGGCCAGGACCTCCCGGATCACCTCGACGTACTCTGCCATCTTCGGCGCGGGGTGCTCGAAGGCCACGCTGAAGCGATGCTCGTTCACCCTTTTCACCTGCGACCCGAGGCCGAGGATGAATCGCCCGCCCGAGAGCTCGGCGAGGTCCCGGGCCGTCATGGCCGTGATCGTGGGGCTCCGGGGGAAAGCCAGGGCGATGTTCGTGCCGACCTTCACCCGCGTCGTGGCCTGGCACGCCAGGGCGGCCTGGACGTAAGCCGAGTACGCCGTCTCCGCCACCCACACGCTCTCGTATCCGCCGTCCTCGGCCATCCGGGCGAGGTCGGCGATGGCGGGCATGGCCCCGCCCACGACGATCCCGATGTCGGTCACGCGGGGAAGCCTACGACACGGTGGTTCCGAACGGCCACGCCCTCGGCCCGCAGCCGTCGGGCCTGCTCGGCCTCGTGGCCGCGGACCAGCCGTCCCGTCGCGGCCACGACCCGCCACCAGGGCAACCCGTCGCTCCGGGCCAGGACGTTGCCCACGGCCCGAGCCGCGCCGGGCGAGCCGGCCTCCTCGGCGATCTCGCCGTACGTGACGACCTCGCCCGACCGGAGGCGAGCGACCCGGCGACCGGCCCGCTCCGCGAAGGATCCGCCGGTCATCGCGCCGGCGGGTCAGGCACCGGGCACGCGCACGTCGATCCAGACGAGCCGGTGGTCCGAGCTCCCCACCAGGTCGAACAGCGGGTCGTCCGACGTCGGCCAGAAGACGGCGGCGTCGACGATCGGCATGTTCTTCCGCGGCAGGACGTAGTCGGCTCGGAGGTTGCCCGGCGCGGTATCGGGGAAGTCGGCCGTGTCGAACGCAGGATCGCTGACATGCGCGGTGTTGGCCCCTCCCTGGAGCGCGGACTGCTCGACGGCCCCCTCGCTGTCCGGCGTCACCTTCGTGTTGACCAGCGGGTGGTCCAGAAGGAGCTGGGCCGACCCGGGGATGCTGTCGCCGTCGAGGGGGTCGGAGTTCTGGTCGCCAGCGATCACGAACAGCGAACCCGGTCGGAGGCCGCCCCGGTTCCCCTCGTCGTCGACGATGTACCGGCTGCGGGAGGGCAGCACGTAGTCGGCCCAGAGCCGGATCTCGTCGTGATTGCGCGTCCCGTTCCGGTCCTCGGGGCCGTCGAAGACCGGTGGGGTGGGATGGCTGACCAGGAAGTGAACGGCCTTCTTCCCGATCAGGATCGGCACGTCCCAGTGGCTCTTCGAGGACAGGCGGAAGACATCGAGCTCCTCCGGCGAGTACCAGTCGGCCGGCGCGGCAGTCGCCGGGTCGTCAGGGAGGAGCGCTCCGGGCATGCCCTTCCACAGGAGCTCCTGGAACGTGCGGGCAGTACCGATGGGGAAGCGGGAGAAGACCGCCATCCCGAACTGGCCGGGGAAGAACCCGAAGCCGAACGCGTCGTCGGGCCCGCCCACGGCATCGTCGTTGTTGAGGTCGAAGCCCGAGGGGATCCCCGTATTCGACGGAGCGACGAACCGGTACGGATACGTGACGGGGTCCGCATCGTCGTGAGGCACCGAGAGGTAGTTCTGCTGGAACAGGCTCGCGGCAAGGGAGCTGCCGCCGGGTCCCGCTTCGTCGAAGTCGAACTCGTTGACGAGGAGGACGTCGGGGCGAACGCGCTGGACGATCTCGGCGACCGCGTCGGCCTGAGCATCCCCCGGGGCCGAGAGATCGGCGATGAGCTGGCTTTCGCTGAAGCGGTTCAGCGAGGCGTTGAACGTGGCAAATCGCACCGTCTCCGGCCGCCCACGGGCGCTCGCCGGTGAGATCCCCAGCAGCGAGACCCCGAGCAGGGACAGACCGAGCCTGGTCAGCAGACCCCTCGACATGGCGCTCCTCCTCTCGCGCACCTTTTGCGTGCTTTCTACCCTGTTTGCGGCTTGAGGCGCCAGTCGGCGGTCGCCGGGTGGCGGCCCGCGAGGCGGCTGGGCCACACTCCGCACGTGATCCGACAGGCCTCAGCGTATCCATGCGAGCCGCCCGAGGGCGTCGGCCGCCGGTGAAGGAGCGCGTCCTCTCCGTCCGCCAGCTCAACCGCGCCTTGTTGGCCCGCCAGCTGCTGCTGGAGCGCTCCCGGCTCCCGCTTCCCCGGGCCCTGGAGCGCGTGGCCGGGCTGCAGACCCAGTACGCCCCCTCCGCGTACGTGTCGCTGTGGTCCCGCCTGGAGGACTTCCGGCGCGATGCGCTGACGAGGGCGCTGGAGCGGCGCCGGGCCGTGCAAGCCACGCTCATGCGAGCCACCATCCACATCGTCTCTCCCAGAGACTTCCACCTCTTCGCCGCGGCCATCCGGAGAGGACGACGGGAGTGGTGGCTCCGGGTCCAGCGGCACGACGTCGAGGACGTCGACATGGACGCCCTGGCCGCGCGGGTGCGGGAGCACCTCGCCGGGGGGCCACGCCCCGCCTCCGAGCTGCAGGCCCTCCTCGGCGCCGACGGCTACCCGCGCATCGCGGCCCTGGGCGCCGGGATGGTGGTCGACCTCCTCCGCGTCCCTCCCTCGGGAACATGGGAGCGGCGGCGGGCCGACCTGTACGGCCTGGCCGACCGGTGGCTGGAACCCTCGGACGCCACGGAGGCCGAGGGGCTGGAGCACCTGGTGCACCGGTACCTCGGCGGGTTCGGCCCCGCCTCGCCGGGCGACCTGGCCAGTTGGGCCGGGCTCCCGATGACGACGCTCCGTCCGATGATCGACCGGCTCCGGCTCCGACGCTTCCGCGACCAACAGGGCGGCGAGCTCCTCGACCTTCCCCGGGCTCCCCTGCCCGACCCCGACACCCCGGCGCCGGTCCGATTCCTGCCTACCTGGGACGCCACGCTCCTGGCCCACGCGCGGCGCACCCAGATCCTCCCGGAGCCCTACCGTCC
>JBOGWD010000399.1:0-6856 GCA_050693275.1 Actinomycetota bacterium
CAGTGCCAGCAGCACCTGGGCGGGCGAAGCGCCGTCTTGATACGCGTCACGCACCTCGGTCGATTCTCCCACGCCGACGCGGGCCTCCCCCGAGGTACGCTCGCCGGATGTTCCTCCGGGAGAACGAGATCGGAGGCAGGCTGGCCCCCCACCTGGAGCCGGGGATGGACGTGCTGGACCTGGGCTCGGGCACCGGCCGGGTGTCCCGCTGGCTGGCTGCGCGGACCGGCATCCGCCCCACGCTGGCCGACGTGATCGAGTTCGACAACCGCGTGCTCGACCTCCCCTACGTCCGCCTGGAGGATCCCCTGGTCCTCCCCTTCCCCGATCGAGCCTTCGACGCCGTGACGATGCTCTTCGTCCTCCACCACATCGAGGAGTGGACGGACCAGCGGCGGCTGGTCGCCGAGGCCGCCCGGGTGGCCCGCCGCCGGCTGCTGGTCATCGAGGACACCCCCACCTCCCGCGTCGACCGGGCGTTCAACGTCGCCTGGGACTGGGCTCTCAACCTGCGCCATGGCGTCCCCAGGCCCTTCACCTTCCGGACCGTGGAGGGCTGGACCGAGGTCTTCCGGGTGGCGGGCCTGACGGTTCGGGTGACCGACACCTACCGGGCCCGGTGGCCCACGCTCATGACCTACCACCACACGCTGTTCGTCCTCGAGCCGGATCCTCGGCCCGACTGACCGCCGGGACCGAGCCGCGAACTCTCGATTACGCTGGGGTGATGGCGGTCGAATGGACCGACGACCCTTCGGCGTTCGTGGCCGGTGACTGGACGGCGCTGGTCGACGCGGATCCCGAGGCCACGTTCTTCCACACCCCCCGCTTCCTGAAGCTCTACTGGGAGGAGTTCGGGGCGGACCGCCTCGAGACGGCCACGGTCCGGCTCGCCGATGTCCCCGCGGCGGTGGCCGCGTTCGACCTTCGGGACGGGGTGCTGACCTGGCTCGGCGGGTTCGACGTCACCGATTACACGGGCCCGGTGGGCCCTCCGGAGCGTCGCGCGGAGGCCGCAGGGGCTCTGATGACAGCGCTGGCATCCCGGGAGGACTGGGCCGAGGCGAACCTGGCCGGGCTGCCGGGCGACGGCACCTGGCTCCCGGCGCTGGCCGAGGCCGCCGGCCGGGCCGGGCTCCGGGCGCGTGTCGAGGAGGACGGGGTGGCCCCGTTCCTGGAGCTCCCCCACAGCTACCAGGCGTTCCTGGATGGGCTGACCGGGAGGCTGCGCCACGAGATCCGCCGCAAGGACCGCCGGGTGCGTGAGGCGTGGCCCGACCTCCGCCTGGTCGACTCGGATCCTGACACGCTGGGGAAGGATCTCGACCGGTTCGTGGAGCTCCACCGGGCCAGCGTCGGGACGAAGGGCCGGTTCATGGTCCCGGGCATGGAGCTGTTCTTCCGGCGTCTCGGCGAGGAGCTGCTGCCGGGTGGCACGTTCCGGCTGACCTTCCTGGAGACCGGTGGGGAGCGGGTGGCAGGTGCCATCGGGATCCGGTTCCGGGACCGGTTCCTGCTCTACAACTCCGCCTACGACCACGAGCGGGCCAGGCTCGCCCCCGGGATGGTGCTCGTGGCCGAGCTGATCCGGAGCGCCATCGAGGAGGGACGTGTCACGTTCGACCTGCTCAAGGGTGATCTCGGCTACAAGTACCGCTTCGGGGCACGGCCACGACGGGTGTGCCGCCTGGTCCTGGGGAGGGCCTGAGCGGACGTCGGCCGTATCCTGGTGGGGATGGGACCGAACGAGGTCGCCCTGCAGCTCGAGGCCCTCCGGGCCGGACACGCGTACGCCGACCTGTCGGCGTGGCGAAAGGTGACGGTGTCCGGGCCCGACGCCCGGGCCTGGCTGAACGACCTCCTGTCGGCCGACCTGTCCGGCCTGGGCCCCGGCCGCACCCAGCGCTCCCTCCTGCTCTCCCCGACCGGGCGGATCCGGGCGGACCTCACCGTGGCCGCCACGTCGGTGGGAACGCTCCTGATCCAGGATCCGGTGCAGCCCACGGCCATCGACCGGCTGCTCGACCCGTACGTCCTGTCTTCGGGCGTCGACCTCGCCGACGTGACCGGGCAGAGGGGACTCCTGGCGTTCCCGGGAGCCGAGCCTCCCCGGTCCGAACGGGACGAGGTTCTTCGGCCGTCGTGCCTCGGCCCGGGCGCGGATCTGCTCCTCCCGGAACGCCGGATGGCGGCCGGGGGGGACGACCTCGACGGCCTGGTCGAGGTCGGCCCGGCGGCCCTCGAGTCGTGGCGGATCGAGCGAGGGGCGGCCCGGCTCGGGGTCGACCTCGGCGCCGACTCGCTGCCGCACGAGGCAGGGCTGGACCACGCCGTGGCCTACCGGAAGGGGTGCTTCCTGGGGCAGGAGGCCGTGGCCCGCGTGCGCAACCTCGGCCATCCCCCGTTCGTGGTCCTGGCCGCCCGGGCCCGCGGGCCCCTGGCCCGGGGCGAGGGAGTCACGGCCGACGGCGGCCAGGCGGGGACCGTGACCAGCGTGTCGCCACTCGGCCAGGGACGATCCGCGGCGATCGTCAGGGTTCGGTGGGCGGCGCGCGACGCCACCCTCCGAACCGACGGCGATACCGTCCTGGAGACGATCGGGCTCGCCTCCGGGATCGCCTAGCCCGGGTCACCCGGCTTCCTCTCGCTCCGGGTCCGGTGGCCTCGGGGACAGCTGGAGCAGGGGCACCAGGCCGGCCTGGCCGAGGCTCCGCAGCGCCCGGGCCTCGTCGGCGTCGACCACCACGGCGCCCTCCTCGCGGTCGAGCAGGAAGGTCACCACGCAGTCCTCGCACCGTGCGGTCCCCTGGTGCGCGCAGGCGTCGCAGTCGATCCTGAGGCGATCCTCGTCCATGTCCGCCACCGTAGCCGCCCCCACTGACATGGAGCTCGGCGCGCGCTACACCACGCCCCGATCCCTGAGCTCACCGATCTCCTCGGATGACAACCCGGCCTCGCCCAGGACGTCGTCGGTGTGCTCACCGAGCCCCGGAGCGGGCCGCAGCGCGCCGGCCCCACCACCGGTCGGACGGATCGCCGGCCCCGGGCCGACCGGCCGGCCGGCCACCTCGGCCACCATGGCCCGATGGCGCACCTGCGGATCCAGGATGGCCTCGGCCACGTCGTTCACCGGCCCCACGCACGTCTCCAGCCCGGCCAGCCGCTCCACCCATTCGTCCCGCGGTCGCGTCCCGAAGAGACCTTCGAGCCGGCCGGCGATCTCCTCCTGCCGCCCCGGATCGAGGTGGGCATCCTCGAGGTCGGAGAGGCCGAGCGCCTCGCACAACGCCCCCCAGAACCTGGGCTCCAGGGCCCCCACGGCCACGTACCTCCCGTCGGCACACCGGTACGCCCGGTAGCACGCCAGTCCACCGCCGAGGGCCATCCTCCCTCGAGCGGGGACCCCGCCGGTGGCCAGGTACCAGCTCATGAGCACGGCCGTCCACGAGATCGAGACGTCCAGCATCGAGACGTCCACGAGCCTCCCCCGACCCGAACGGGCCGCCTCCCCGAGCCAGGCCACCATCCCGAGCGCCGCGGCCATCCCGCCGCCGAGGTCTCCCACCTGCACCGAGGCGACCGTCGGCGGTCCGTCCGGGGTCCCGGTCGCGTCGAGGATGCCTGCGTAGCCCGTGTAATTGATGTCGTGACCCACCCGGTCGCGATACGGTCCGTCCTGTCCGTAGCCGGTCAGCGCGCAGTACACCAGCCGCGGGTTCTCGCGGGACAGCGCGTCGAACCCGACGCCCAGCCGGTCCAGGACCCCGGGCCGGAAGGACTCGATCAGGGCGTCGGCCCCCCGGGCCATCCGTCGCAGGACCTCGGCTCCCCGGTCCGACTTCAGGTCGACGGTCACCGAACGCTTCCCCCGGTTGAGGGCCCGGTGGATCGCTCCTTCCCCATCCACCATCGGTGGTGTCCCTCGGATGTAGTCGCCGCGCTCCGGCTCCTCCACCTTGACCACGTCGGCTCCGAGGTCGGCCAGCAGGAGCGTGCAGTAGTTCCCGGGAAGCAGGCGGGTGAGGTCGAGGACCCGGGTGCCCGCCAGGGGCCCGGTCACTCCGGGCTCTCCACCGGCACCTCCTCGACGTGGTCCGAGGAGCCGCACCACCGGCACGTCACCAGCTCCCGCTGGGCGGCCAGGACCTCCTGGTCCTCGACCTCGAGCTCGCCGCCGATGGAGAAGTGGTAGTAGGCCCGGGTCCGTCTCGACTCCACCACGTCGAACCGGGTGAGGTTCCCGCATGCCCCGCAGCGGAACCGGGTGGCGCGCGTGCCGGTGCCCATCTCGCGGCGATGCTACTCCGCCCTTGACCTCGAACGCACGTTCGAGTAGGGTTGGGGGCCGCGCGGCCGCGGATCGTGTCAGCGGGAGGACCTACGGTGCCGGCCATGGCGGCGCGAACCGAGCAGCGGGAGATACAGGCGAGCTTCGAGGCGCTCGGCGTTCCCCTCTCGGAGGTCACGTTCGCCTGCGTGGACCTGGAGACGACGGGCGGCGCCCCCCCGGAGTCGCGGATCACCGAGGTCGGGGCCGTGCGGTACAGAGGCGGCGAGCGCGAGGCCGTCTACCGGACGCTGGTCGACCCCGGCATCCCCATCCCTCGCTTCGTCTCCCACCTCACGGGGATCGACGACCTCCTGGTGCGGGACGCGCCGCCCGTCGAGTCCGTGCTCCCCTCCCTGGTCGAGTTCCTGCGCGGCGCGGTCTTCGTGGCCCACAACGCCGGCTTCGACTTCCGGTTCCTCAACCACGACCTCGGCCGGCTCGGCTACGACCTCATCCCGGGCCCGCCGGTGTGCACCGCCAGGCTGGCCCGGCGGGTGCTCTCCGCGGATGACGTCCCGAACCTCCGGCTGGCCACGCTGGCCCAGTTCTTCCGGACCTCGGCGCAGCCCACGCACCGGGCCCTGGACGACGCCGAGGCCTGTGCCGAGGTGCTCCACGGCCTCCTCGACCTCGGGGGGCGGCTGGGCATCCTCACGCTCACCGACCTCCGGGAGGCGGTCCGGTCTCGAGGACGGCGCCACCTGGGAAAGGTCCGGCTGGCGGACGGGCTCCCGAGCATCGCCGGCGTGTACCTCTTCCGGCGGCCGGCGACCGAGGCGGGACCGGGCGAGGTCCTATACGTGGGCAAGGCCAAGGACATCCGGGCCCGGGTCCGTTCGTACTTCTACGGCGACGACCGCCGGAAGATCGACGCGATGCTCGGCGAGGCCGGAGCCGTCGAGGCCCACCCCTGCGGCTCCGAGATCGAGGCCCTGGTGCTGGAGGCCCGGCTGATCCGCCGCCACGCGCCCCGGTACAACCGGCGGGGCAAGGCTTGGCGACGGTACGCCTACCTCAAGCTCGACCTGGCCGAGGCGTGGCCCCGGCTCAAGGTGGTCCGGAAGGTCACGGGATCGGGAGACTACCTGGGGCCCTTCGGGAGCTCCCGGGCGGCCCGTCTGGCCAAGGAGGCCCTGGAGGAGACCTTCCCGATCCGCCGGTGCACGCGGGCCATGGGCCGGGCCACCAGGTTCGCCCCGTGCGCCCTGGCCGATCTCGGCCGGTGCGTGGCTCCCTGCGACGATCGCGTCACTCCCGAGCGCTACGAGGGGCTCGTCCGGTCCCTCCAGCACGCCCTCTCCTCGCCGGGCGGGCTCCTCGCGGCGCTCGAGGGGCGGATGGCCAGGCTCGCCGGCCAGGAGCGGTTCGAGGAGGCAGCCGACCTTCGGGACCGACTCTCGGCACTCGTGGCCGCCCTGGCCCGGGCCCGCCAGGAGCGGTGGCTGGTCGGGGCCGAGCGGCTCGAGGTGGAGGTCGACGGCCGCCGGCTGCGGTTCCGCCGTGGCGCGCTGGTGCGCCGGGGCGACGAGCGGGGCTTTCTCTCCCCGCTCCCCCTGGAGGCGGTCGATGAGGTCCGGGCGGCCCTGTCACGGCTGCGGGGAGCGCGTGTGATCCACGCCGACCCCGCCCCGGCCGAGCCGCTCGACGGGGGCCAGGCCCTAGCCGGCCTCCGCCGCCGCCTCGACGCCTCCCGCCGGTAGCGGCAGTCCCGCCCGATACAATCGAGGTGATGGATCGGGCGGTCATCGTCGAGGGGGCCAGGACGCCGATCGGGAGGTTCCTGGGCTCCTTCGCCGAGGTCCCCGCCGTCGACCTGGGCGTCGCCGCCACCAGAGAGGCCCTCCGGCG
Organism: Actinomycetota bacterium; assembly: GCA_050693275.1. Taxonomy (GTDB): domain Bacteria; phylum Actinomycetota; class UBA4738; order UBA4738; family CALAEC01; genus CALAEC01. The sequence continues at coordinate 6,179 of JBOGWD010000399.1, forward strand.
GGCCGCCACCCACCCGGATGCGGTCGACATCGCCGTGTTCGGCCACGCCCGTCAGGCCGGGAACGGGCCCAACACAGCCCGACAGGTCGCGTACCGGTCCGGGATCCCCCAGGAGGTCCCGGCCTTCACCGTCAACATGGCCTGCGGCTCGGGGGTCAAGGCCATCGAGGCCGCCGCCCAGCAGATCACGCTGGGCGAGGCCGAGGTGGCCCTGGCGGGAGGGTACGAGAACATGACCCGGACCCCGGCCATCCTCGACCGGATGCGGTTCGGCTACCGGATGGGCAACGCGCCGGTGTTCGACGGGATGTCCCGGGACGGCTTCCTCGACCCGCTGTGCGGCCTGGTCATGGGGGAGACCGCCGAGAACCTGGCCCGGAGATACGAGATCCCCCGCCAGGAGCAGGACGAGTTCGCCCTCCGGACCCAGCGGAAGGCCGAGGCGGGGAAGGCTCGCCGGGCAAAGGAGATCGTCCCGGTGGACGTCCCCGGCCGGAAGAACCAGACCACCACGGTCGCCGAGGACGAGCACCCGCGGCCCGATACCACGATCGATGGCCTGGCGACGCTGGCGCCGGTCTTCGCCGAGGACGGCACCGTCACCGCCGGGAACTCCAGCGGGGTCACCGACGGGGCCGCCGCGGTGATCGTCATGAGCGAGGCCCGGGCCGCGGCCGA
>JBOGWD010000400.1:0-4824 GCA_050693275.1 Actinomycetota bacterium
CTTCCACCCCACCCAGAAGCTGATCGTGCACCACACCGTGACAGCCAACGCCGACCCCGACCCGGCGGCCACGGTCCGGGCCATCTACCAGTACCACGTGCAGGACCGGGGCTTCATCGACATCGCCTACAACTTCCTGGTCGACGCCGGGGGGACCATCTACAAGGGCCGGTACTCGGGACCGAAGGGCACATGCTTCCAGGACTCCGTCACCGGCGAGAACGCCAATGGACTGGGGGTCACCGGCGCGCACACCGGCGGCTTCAACTCGGGCACGATGGGGATCGCAATCCTCGGCAACCACGTCTCGACGCCGATCCCCGAGGCGGCCCGGCTGGCCCTGGTCGAGCACCTGGCGTGGGAGTCCGAGCGCCACCTCCTCGACCCGCTGGTCACGACCGAGTACGTCAACCCCGCCGGTGGGGCCACCAACACGGCTCCCAACATCTCCGGGCACCGCGACTGGACCGCGACCCAGTGCCCGGGCGAGATGCTGTACGACGTCCTGCCGGCGATCCGCCAGGAGGTCGCGGCCCGGACCGGCCAGATCGTCGCGGCAGACACCAAGCCGCCTCGGCTGTCACAGATCGCCACGCGCCGGATCCGGAAGCGGTCCGCCGTCATCCGGTGGCGGACGGGCGAGCCGGCCACCTCGCGGGTCGTCTACTGGACGGCCGGCCGCCGCCACGAACGGACGCCGGTCGACGTCGGGCTGGCCAGGGGACACAAGATTCGGCTGACCGGCCTACGGCCGGGAACCGACTACCGGTTCCGCCCGGCCAGCAGGGATGCCGCCGGGAACGGAGCCAAGGGCCGCATCAAGGGGTTCGACACGCGCTAGCCGCCGTGGGCGTGGGGCTGGGGGACGAACTCGCGGAGGGAGATCACCAGGCACCGGTAGCACACCATCCGATCGCAATCATCGCGCTCGCAGAAACAGCACACCTCGACCGCCCGGTCGCAGCTCGAGCAGCGGGAGCCCTCAGCCGTGCTCATGGTCCTCCTCGCGGTGCCGTCGCTGCCACTGCAGGGCCTCCCTGGCCGCGTCCTCACGCCGCAGCACGCCCACCAGGACGCCGTCGCCGGTGGTGATCGGGGTGCTGGCCAGATCGTGCTCGATCATGTGCTGGGCCATCTCCACGATCGGAACGTGGGGGCGAAACGTGGAGGGGCCGGGACGCATCGCGTCCTCCACCCGCCGGTCCGCATCCGCCTCGAGCTGCTCCTCCCTGAGCAGACCCAGCACGACGCGCTCCTCGTTGACCACGACGCACGCGTCCCAACCCGCAGCCCGGGTCCGTTCGATCACCTCCCCGAGGCGATCGCTCAGGCCACAGGTGGGCGCGTCGCGCCGGGCCACCGTACCTGCCCTCGGGCGGTCGGCGATGCGACCCTCGGTGGGGAGCCCCGCCGCCAGCCAGTCCTGCTTTCCGCTTCCGTAGTCGTACACGTCGCGGAACCCGAGGCTCTCGAGCCGCCACGCGGCCCGCGGACTGAGGTCTCAGGGATCGTCCCAGCAGTACACGACCACCGGCCGCTCAGGGTCCAGACGCTCGCGGGCCTCGACGTCGATCCGCCGCAGGGGGATGTTGATCGCTCCGGGGAGATGCTCCTCCTCGTACTCCTCCGTGGGCAGCACCTCGACGAGCTGAGCGTTCTCCTTCAGGAGCCGGCGCAGCTCCTGACGCTCGATCATCCTCGGCATGTCGGCCATCTTCCCACGCCGATCGGCACCGCCCCCTACACTCCAGGCACCGTGGAGCTCGAGGAGGCCATCACCACCCAGCGGGCCATCCGCCGGCTGAAGCCCGACCCCGTCGACGACGAGGTGCTGCTCCGATGCCTCCGCCTGGCCGCCCACGCCCCCTCGGGAGGCAACAGCCAGGGATTCGAGTTCATCCTGGTCCGCGACACTTCCGTCAGGGCTGCGCTGGGCCGCCAGTACCGTCGCTCGTGGTCCGTGTACGGCGGTCTGGGCAGGATGCTGTACGGGGATCGGGCCCGGACGCGGAAGATCATCGACGCCGTGCAGTGGCAGGTGGACCACTGGGAGGAGGTTCCGGTCCTCGTGGTGGTGTGCCTCCGCGGCGTCTCCGTGCCGGTGCCGGCGGTGCTCCGGATCTCCCGGTACGGCTCGGTGTTCCCCGCGGTCCAGAACTTCCTGCTGGCGGCCAGGGCCGAGGGGCTGGGGGCCACGCTGACCACCCTTCCGCTGTGGAGCCGGCTGGCCGCCCACCGGATCCTGGGCCTTCCGTGGAACGTGGAGCCGGTGGCCGTGATCCCCGTCGGGTGGCCGCGAGGGAGGTACGGGCCCACCAGTCGCCGGCCCGTCGAGGACTCCATCCACCTCGACCGCTACGGCCGAAAGCCGTTCGCCCGGGCGCGGTAGCCGGCCGCTCAGGCCGGGAGCTGCTGCTCTAGCCGGTCCCGCAGCGACCGGAGCCGGAAGCCCAAAGATCGTCACCACACGACGTCCTGGTCCTCGGCCACGCCGGGCATTCCCGACACGCCCATGGGGCCGTCGCCCCCGTCGATCGTGCCGCTGAACGTGCCCAGCAGCTGCGACAGGCGACTCCGAGCCATCAGGAGGTTGCGGTTCTCCCGGTGCCAGCCGACGGGATTGAAGCCGAGCCCCACGCGGCCGTCCTCGGTCGTCACCTGCCAGGGGGTGAGGATGGCGGTCGGATCGAACATGAACCGGGCCCGCCCCACCGGGACCAGCTCGCCGTCGATCCACACCGCGTTCTCGGTTTTGTGCTCCGATTCGTTGAACCCCTCGGACAGGTTGAAGCTCACGGTTCGCCCATCCTCGGTGCGGCCGCAGCCGAAGGCCCATCTCCACGAGGTGCGTCTGGACAGGAGGCCGTGAGTGTAGTCGAGGCCACCGAGTCCGCCGGCGAGCTCGTAGCGGCGCCCCCCCGCCTCCACGGAGCCGGAGGCCGGGAGACAGCTCGTCTTCTGGGTGACGTTCACCCCTCCTCCGGGCACGGGCGAGATGACCGTAAGCGGCGGCACGGCCGCATCGAGCTCCGCATCCATCGACAGCCGGCGGGAGCGCAGCCGGAGCTTCCACCGGCCGGCCTCCCGGCCCACCCGGGCCCGCATCCGGCGGCCGGTGAACCGGGACCGAGCTCCCTCCGCCGGCCGTTCGCCCACCCGGACGGAGACACCCTTGGCTCCCAGTGAACCGACGTCGGCAACCACCCTCTTCGTGGCCAGGTCGGCGGCTACGGCGAAGCCGGAGGCGAAGTATCCCGCGTCGACGAGGGCGAAGCACGCGATCACCTGTGGGGTCGAGACCACGGCCCACTGCCACCGCTTCCGGCGGGCCAGCCGGCCGGCCGGCCCCGCCAGCCCGTTCAGGTCGACCCGATCCAGGGACCCTCGGTACGCGCCGAACCGAGGCGACCCTCGCTCGTCGACCACTCCGGTCGGAGCCTGCTCGAGCGGTCGGGCGACGCCCGTCAGAGGATCCCGCGATCCTCGAACGCGTCTTGGACCACATTTGCGGCGCCGTTCCCCGACAGGGAGCGGGCCGCGGCCACCGTGTCCCGGGCGGCGTCACGCCAACTCGTGTCGGGCGCGAACGAGAACTGGGCCTCGAGGATGATCCTGTCGGCGGTGGTCCGCCCGAGCGCCTGGTGGATGTCCCACAGGGCTCGGGACCAGATCTGGCCGTCGTGGTGGATGCCGCCGTTGGCGTCGGCGACGGTGAGGTCGAGGTCGACCCGGCGGAGGCAGTGCGGCACCTCGACCGTGTACGAGACCGAGTCCCAGTCGGCCACGCAAGGGACCTCGAAGCCCCCGGAGACGGGCACGCTCATGGTGACGGCCCAGTAGTCGCCGAACGCCTCGCCGATCGAGCCCGCATCGTGCCCGACCCCGAACCCCGGGACCTGATCGTCCTGGATGGCGTGCCCGTACTCGTGCCAGATGACCTCGGCGTCCTCGCCGTCGTCCACCCCGCCCTTGCCGAGCTTGATGAAATCCTGCTTGGGATAGAAGAAGCTGTTGTCCCCGCCGAACTGGTTGGCCTTGACCTCTTGTGGCTCGTTGTTGATGTTGGTGAACCCCAGGCCCTGGATGTAGCGCTGGGTCGTGGTCAGATCGTAGTAGGCCATGACCTGCTCGAACCGCTGGTCCGACCTCCCGAAGAGGAAGTCGAGGTTGGCGGAGAACGCCCGGCCGGAAGTTCCCATCACGTCGGCGAAGTCCCCCCGCAGGAACCCCGAGCCGTCGAGATCGGTCAGCGTCCTGATGAAGTACGCAGGCTGCAGCGCCGCGTAGTCCGCGTCCTTCTGATCGGTCAGCGACTCGTTGTGGAGGGTCACCACCGGATTGGGATCGAACACCCGCCCCCGGCCGGTGGCCTCCTTGACCACGAGGTCGCGACGGATCAGCGAGCCGGTGGCCGCGTCGACCAGCGTGCGAACCCCGTCGAGCGAGTACACGGCCCACACCAGGCGGGACCGGGCCCGGGGTAGGACCACCAGCTCCGTGCCGGCTGCAGCCCGCCCGGCCGTCGCCCTGGCCGAGCGACCGGTTACGTCCGGCGAGCGAGCGACCACCCCCCGGACCTGCACCCGTCCGTCGTCGGCGTCCACGAGCCGGCCGGCGGGGTCGTAGTGCTCGGCGTACCAGCCCCCGAGCACGTCATGGTCATGGTGAACCTGCTGGTACCACCGATGGATCCCGGTCAAGGACGTCTGAACGCTCACCAGGCGCAGCCCGGGGGAAGCCGGCCGGCTCCGGGCGGGCAGCGGGAACGCCGCCGTGAGGGAGAGAGCAAGGACCACGGTGAGCAGACGACGCATGAGGACCTCC
>JBOGWD010000401.1:0-1043 GCA_050693275.1 Actinomycetota bacterium
CCGGGGTGAGGGAGAGGAGGAACCGGCCTCACCCGGTCCCTAGGCCGAGCCGAGGGCTCGGTCCAGGTCCTCGACCAGGTCGTCCGGGTGCTCGATCCCCACCGACAGCCTGACCAGGGTGGGCGGGACCTCCAGCGGCGAGCCGGCCACGCTGGCGTGGGTCATCGGCCCCGGCACCTCGATCAGCGACTCGACGCCCCCGAGCGACTCGCCCAGGAAGAACAGCTCGGTGGCCTCGGCCACGCGGATGGCCTCCTCCGGTGAGCCCATCTCGAACGACACCATGCCGCCGAAGTCCCGCATCTGCCGGGCGGCCACGTCGCGCTGGGGATGATCGGGGAGCCCCGGGTGGTGCACCCGGGTCACCCGGTCGTGGGAGGCCAGGAACTCGGCGACCCGGCGGGCCCCCCGGCAGTGGGCCTCCATCCTCACGGCCAGGGTCTTCACTCCCCGGAGCGCCAGGTAGCAGTCCATCGGGCCCGGCACGGCGCCCACCGCATTCTGGAGGAACCGCAGCCGCTCGGCGGTCTCGGCGTCGTTGAGGACCAGGGCCCCCCCGATCAGGTCGGAGTGTCCGCCCAGGTACTTCGTGACCGAGTGGATCACCGCGTCGGCCCCGAGCTCCAGGGGACGCTGGAGGTATGGGCTGGCGAACGTGTTGTCGACCACGCACCAGGCGCCGGCGTCGTGGGCGATCCGGGCCGTCTCCTCGATGTCCACCACCTTGAGGAACGGGTTCGTGGGGGTCTCCACCCACACCACCGCGGTCTCGTCCCGGACGGCCCGGCGGAGGGCGTCGGCGTCGGTCAGGTCCGCCGTGTCGAACGCCACGCCCCAGTCGGCCAGGACCCGGGCCAGCAGCCGGTAGGTCCCTCCGTACACGTCGTCTCCGAGGACCAGGTGATCCCCGGGCCGGAGCCGGGCCAGGAGCAGCGTGGTCTCCGCGGCCAGGCCCGAGGCGAAGCTGAGGCCGTGGGCCCCGCCCTCGAGCGCGGCCAGGACGGTCTGGAGGGCCTCCCGGGTCGGGTTGCCGGCGCGGGCGT
>JBOGWD010000402.1:0-3860 GCA_050693275.1 Actinomycetota bacterium
CAGACGGGACACCGTGCGCCAGACCCGCCGTCTGGTAACCCAGCTCACGAAGCTCGGCCACATCGTCACCCTTCAACCCGCGGAGGTCGTCCCGGCACAGCAGCTTTGACCATTCGCACACAGGCAACCAAACGCGACCTGACTGATCAGCTTCGCGACGTGGGTGTGGCGTCCAGCCCCCGATCAGCACGTCCAGCCAGAATCCCGACGAGGCCCGGGCTCCGAGCACGGTCCGGCGAGGATCCGGCGACACCGATGGCCGGTCAGGACTCCCGGGGAAGATCCATCCTTTGAGCGGGCTCCCCAGACATGGCTCCGTGTAGCGCCCCGATGTACACGCCGCCCAGGACGATGACCCCGCCGAGCGCCAGCGCCAGCGTGATCGGGTCGCCCTCCAGCCACAGGCCCAGGAGGGAAGCCACCACGGGGAACAGTACGAAAGCGTAGGCGGTCCGGGATGCGGTCCACCGCTTCAGGATGAACAGATACAGGACGAACAGCCCCACCGACCCCAGCAGAATCAGGTAGACCAACGCCGTCCACGTCGCCGTCCGAGCGGGCAGCTCCCAGGACTCGCCGGCGATGCGCGACAGGACCAGGAGGAGCCCGCTCCCCACCCCCATAGCCACAGCGTTCATGGAGACGGGGTGGGCCTTGGGGAACCACTTGGCGATCACCCCGGCCTCGCCCACGGCCACCGCCGCTCCCAGGAAAGCCACAACCGACCCCAGGGGAACCCCACCCGGAGCCCCGAACATCACCACGATCCCGGCCAGGGCCACCAAGGCCCCGACGAGGGCCCGCCACCGGAACCGCTCCTGCCCCTGGACGAACGCCAGCAGGAAGGTTGTCAACGGCGCCAGCGACAACAGTACAGCCCCCGAGCCCGCCGACGCCTCCTGGAGCCCCACGTAGGCGAGGGCATAGAAGGCACCGAAGCCAAGCACTCCGTAGAGACTGGCCCCCGCCAGGGTTCGGCCTCGAGGGAAAGGCACCCGCAGGGCCAGCCCGATGAGAGCCAGGATCACGGCCGAGATGATGAACCGGGAGCCGGCTCCCCAGAACGGCGGGAGCTCCGCGTTGCTGAAACGAACGGCCACGAAGTTCGCCCCGCCCAGAAGGACCATGACCAGGAAGGCTGCCAGGACCACACCCGGGGCCTCGGGCGGCTCCTGAGGAGGCGTGGGCACCGCTCCACCTTCGCCACGCGCCGTCACGCTCAATGCGTACTCATCCTGTCATGTCGATGGCCCGCGAATCGGCAACTCCCATCGGCTGCTGCGCCCCTGAAGCTAGAAGCTGAAGAGCGGATCCGTGATCGTGAACGGGAGTCCGGACCCGAGGCCGGCGAAGATCCCGAACATCATGAGCGAGCCTGCGACCCCGATCACGTTGCGGAAGAAGAAGCCAGTCTGCATCATCTTCTGCGTCTCGTCCTCGAGCTCCCAGAACCGGTGGAACCAGGCGGCCGCGGGGATCAGGAACGCCGCGAGCAGCAGGGCGCCGACATCTCCCCAGACCCCCAACCCGACGGAGACCGAGGCGACCACCAGCCAGATCCCGGTGGGCCATCCGGCGATCGCCGGGATGGGGAACCGCATCGCCCGAGCGTAGCCCTCCATGCCCTTGCTCCGTGCGATGTGACCCATGATCCCCGCCACCACGCCGAAGAAGAGCGCGATGAGGATGCGGCCCGCCAACACCAACGCTCCCGCTGCGTCGCTCACAGTTGCCCCCTGTTCGTCGTGACTAACAAGCACTTGCAACCCGTTTCGCACCATCGAGATTCCTTCGATAGAGCCTCAAGAAACCCTTCAGCCGAGCGGGCCCGTGGTCTGGCCCACCTCGATCAGATGGCCGTCCGGGTCGCGGACGTTCGCCCTGATCTCGCGCCCGTGGTCCTTCGACTCGGTGAGGAACTCAGCGCCCTTTGCCGTCCACTCCTCGTAGATCCTGTTGCTGTCGGCGACGCGAACGTTTAGGAACGCGCTCGTTCGGTTGGGATCCGGGGGCGTCGTGAGCGTCACCGTTGGCTTGTCGTCCGTCGGCCCGCCGCCCTCGTTGAGGATCAGCCAGCTATTGGCGACCTTCATGATGACCGGGTCGCGCTCCATCAGTACCCGGCCGTCGAAGAGGGCACGGTAGAAGTCGCGGGAGCGATCCTGGTCCGACACGACGAGGAAATGCGTGATGACGAACCCCTCGGCGGGTGCGGGGAACTCCTCGAGCTCCATGATTCCTCCTTTCGATGAGACTCCTATGTGACTCAACGCATCAGTGTCCGTGTCGCATCCCGATCGGCGCGGGTGGTCCACCCTCGTACTCGGGCGGTTTGCAAATGGTTTGCACCAAGGCAAGCAAGAGGCAGCAGGCGCGGTGCGGGACTGGACCCGAACCAGAGTCCTCGAACCAGCGAGCATAGCGGGTTCCCGTCAGGACATCGTTTAGTCTGGCGCCTTCATAACATCGTTTAGCCTCCGCATCGCTCGCGCCTTCCCTGTCTTCCGAAGGAGGCAGGGAATGGAAGCGCTTCGCACCGAACATGAGCGACGTCTGGTGGCGGTCAGCAGAGTCCTCGCCGGGGAGCAGGTGGTGGCCGTCGCCCGCTCGGTGGGGAGGACCGAGCAGTGGCTCCACAAGTGGCTCCGGCGCTACGAGGCCGAAGGCGACGCCGGCCTCCGAGACCGCTCGCGCGCGCCCAAGCACCCGCCTCCCCGCACGCCACCGCACGTCGTGGAGGCCGTGCTTGGGACCCGGGACGCGCTCGAGGAGAGCGAGCACGGGGGGGTCGGGGCCGAGGCCATCCGCTACGAACTCGAGCTCAAAGACCTCGATCCGCTCCCGTCGCTGTCCACGATCGAGCGGATCCTCCGGCGGGCCGGCAAGACGGCGAAGCCCAAGCGGTTCCGGGGGACGGAGCGCCACCGGCCGCGCCCCGCGGTGGCCGTCCCGGGCGTGCTCCACCAGGCGGACTGGGTCGGTCCCCGCTACCTCGCCCGCCGCCTCTCGTTCCACTCCCTTCATGCTGTCGACGTGGGAGGGGGCGGGGCCCAGGCCGCCCAGTTCTCCGACCGGCGCCTGGAACGGGCCGCGGCCTTCTTCGCCGAGGTGGCCTGGCCCGTCCTCGGCATCCCCCTTGCCGCCCAGGTGGACAACGCCTTCGCCCTGGCCCGGGCCCGGCGGATCCACCCGTTCAACCTGTTCGTGAAGACCTGCCTGCTGTTCGGGGTGGAGGTCGTGGTGTGCCCCCCGAACGAGCTCGGGTGGATGAACCACGTGGAGAGCTTCAACGCCTTGTGGCAGGCTCGGACGATCCGCCGCCACCGCTACCACAGCGTCCAGGAGGTGGTCGCCTCGAGCGGCAGGTTCGTCGACTACTTCATGCACCGCAGGCCCCACCCGGCCCTCACCGTGGCCACCAACGGCTCCCGGTTCCCCGCCGAGGTCCTGCTCGCGGAGCAGGAAGGGCTTCGCTTCCCACCCGAGGGGTTCACCCTCGACGCCTACCGCCGGGGGGACGGGAAGATCGAGCTGCCGATCGCCCGGGGACGCCTCACGTTCCTCAGGCGCGTCCACGAGGAGGGGTGGATCGACGCTGCAGGGACCCGCTTCGCCGTCGGCCACACCTACGCCGGCCTGTGCGTCGCCGCCACCATCTCCACCTACCACCGCAGGCTCAGGGTCCGGCTCGACGGCAAGGTCATCTCCCAGCGGCCGTTCCCCCTGCCCGGACCGGTAGCCGCTCCCTGGTTCGACCCTGCACCCCGGGGGCTTTCTACGATGTTGCCGGATGAGAGCTCACCGATGTCCTGAAGGTCCGAGGCTCCCTGAGAGACTCAACGATGTTGCGAAGGCTCTCC
>JBOGWD010000403.1:0-1683 GCA_050693275.1 Actinomycetota bacterium
GCCCCCAGGAACGGCAGGCCGGCGAACAGCGCCGCCCCGAGCAGCAGGACCACGCCGGGCCACGGGCGCAGGAGAGCCGCTACCAGGACGGTTCCGGAGAGCACGATCCCGGCGTAGGGATTGCCCAGGCCGAAGAAGCGCACGCCCTCCAGCGCGCTGCCGCCCAACAGGGAGATCAGCCCGGTGGGCCAGCCGAGCGCGGCATCCAGGAGGACGAGGACCAGTCCCGCCGCGGCCACCATGGCCACCGGCCGGGTAGAGCTCCCCCGACCGGCAACGAGGGCGCCCACCGTGAGCGCCGCCCCGGTCGCGGCGATCGCCGGGAGGACCAGCGGCAGACGGGGATCGGGAAGGAGGCTGGCAGGCAACAGGGCCACCAGCACCGCTGTCGAGAAGAGCACCCAGATCGCCACCGCCCGCGCCGACGCTCGCCACGAGCCCAGCAGCGCGATCAACGCGACGGGCAACGATGAGAGCGCGAAGACCAGGACGGTCAGGCCTATGGGGGCTGCCGACCGCCGCCACTCCAGGTAGCGCTCGAACAGATCGGTCGGCGCCTCCCCCTCGACCTCGATGGGAGACCCGGCCGTCTCCCCGGCGGGCGCGCCGAGGAAGCGCCGGATCGTTGGCGCCACGTCGAGGTTCGACACGACACCGGCTCGCCGGGTGGTGTCCGAGTTGAGGCCACCCGGGCTCCCCTCGGCCGCGAGGAGCTCGCCCGGATCCCCTCGGGCCATGACGACCGGCGTCACCGTCCCCACCGGCGCCCCCGTCCCCGCCACGATCACCAGCACCTCCCCCGGAACCTCTACGATGGAGTCCCCGATCCGGCCGGCGGTGTCGGCTCGAAGCCTCAACACCGTGAGACCGGACAGCGGGTCGGGAGGGACCACGGCCTCGGCGTTCGACAACAGGCCGATCCCCCCGGCCCGGGCCAGCGCGCCGAACACCGGATCGGCCAGGGCCCGCTCGTACGTCAGGCCGTCCACCAGGAACAGCAGGGCCCGCCGCTCGGACGGCTCCTGGGCGGACGCCGGGGCCGCGAGGAGGAGGACCAGGAGGAGGGCGGCCCGCGCTCCCCTCACGGGGAGAACGCAGGTTGGAGCGAAGGCTGCCGGCTGACCTCGGCGCCGAGCGCGCTGAGCTTCGAGTCGATGTCCGCGTAGCCGCGGTCGACGTGCCCCACGTCGGAGATCTCGGTGACGCCGTCCGCCCCGAGGGCCGCCAGGATCAGCGCCGCGCCGGCCCGGAGATCGAGCGTTCGCACCGGCGCCGACGAGAGCCGCTCCACGCCACGGACGACGGCGTGGTGGCCCTCGGTGCGGATGTCGGCGCCCATCCGGTTCAGCTCGTCCACGAACATAAACCTGCTCTCGAAGACGTTCTCGGTGAGGATGCTGGTGCCCTCGGCCGTGGAGAGGAGCGCCATGATCGGCGGCTGGAGGTCGGTGGGGAACCCCGGGTACGGCAGGGTCACCAGGTCCACCGCCCGGGGGCGGTCGTCCATGGCCACCCGGACGCCCGACTCGTCCACCGAGACCCGGGCACCGGCCTCGTCGAGCTTGGCCAGCACCAGGTCCAGGTGGTCGGGGCGGGCTCCGCGCAGGAGGACGTCGCCGCCCGTGACGCAGGCGGCCAGGGCGAACGTGCCGGCTTCTATCCGGTCAGGGATCACCGTGTGCA
>JBOGWD010000404.1:0-1686 GCA_050693275.1 Actinomycetota bacterium
GCCCCCAGGAACGGCAGGCCGGCGAACAGCGCCGCCCCGAGCAGCAGGACCACGCCGGGCCACGGGCGCAGGAGAGCCGCTACCAGGACGGTTCCGGAGAGCACGATCCCGGCGTAGGGATTGCCCAACCCGAAGAAGCGCACCCCCTCCAGCGCGCTGCCTCCCAGCAGCGGGGTCATCCCGGTGGGCCAGCCCAGCGCGGCGTCCAGGACGACCAGGACCAGTCCGGCCGCGCCCACCATGGCCACGGGCCGGGTGGGGCTCCCTCGCCCCGCCACGAGGGCGCCCGCCATCAGCGCCGCCCCGATCGCGGCGACGGCGGGCAGCACGATCGGCAGGCGCTGATCGGGCAGGAGGCTGGCCGGCACCAGGGCCACCAGCACCGCGGTCGAGAAGAGCACCCAGACCGAGACCGGGCTCCCGGGTCCCCGCCACGGTCCCAACAGCAGGACCAGGGCGGCGGCCAGCGATGTCAGGGCGAAGGCCAGCACCGTCACACCGATGGGCGCGGCTGCGCGCCGCCACTCCAGGTAGCGCTCGAACAGATCGGTCGGCGCCTCCCCCTCGACCTCGATGGGAGACCCGGCCGTCTCCCCGGTTGGCGCGCCGAGGAAGCGCTGGATCGTTGGCGCCACGTCGAGGTTCGACACGACACCGGCTCGCCGGGTGGTGTCGGAGGTGAGGCCACCCGGGCTCCCTTCGGCCGCGAGGAGCTCGCCCGGATCCCCTCGGGCCAGGACCACGGGCGTGACGGTGCCCGCGCCGGCCCCGGTCCCGGCCACGAGCACCAGGAGCTCGTCCTCGACCTCCCCGATGACCTCGACGAGCCGACCGGTCGTGTCCGGAAGGAGGTTCCAGATCGTGAGCCAGGGCAGCGGATCGGGGCGCTCAAGGGCCTCGGCGTTCGTCATCAGGCCGATCCCCCCGGCCCGGGCCAGCGCCCCGATCACCGGATCGGCCAGGGCCCGCTCGTACGTCAGGCCGTCGACCAGGAACAGCAGCGCCCGCCGCTCCGACGCTCCCTGGGCGGACGCCGGAGCCGCGAGGAGGAGGACCAGGAAGGGGAGGACGGCCCGGGCTCCCCTCACGGGGAGAACGCAGGCTGGAACGACGGCTGCCGGCTGACCTCGGCACCGAGAGCGCCGAGCTTCGAGTCGATGTCCGCGTAGCCGCGGTCGACGTGCCCCACGTCGGAGATCTCGGTCACGCCGTCCGCCCCGAGGGCCGCCAGGATCAGCGCGGCGCCGGCCCGGAGATCGAGGGCTCGTACCGGCGCGGACGACAGCCGCTCCACGCCACGGACGACGGCGTGGTGGCCCTCGGTGCGGATGTCGGCGCCCATCCGGTTCAGCTCGTCGACGAACACGAACCTGCTCTCGAACACGTTCTCGGTGAGGATGCTGGTGCCCTCGGCCGTGGACAGGAGCGCCATGATCGGCGGCTGGAGGTCGGTGGGGAACCCCGGGTACGGGAGCGTGACCAGGTCGACTGCCCGGGGGCGCCCATCCATCCCCACCCGCACGCCGGCCTCCTCGTTCGAGATGGTGGCCCCGGCCTCCTCGAGCTTGGCCAGCACCAGGTCCAGGTGGTCGGGGCGGGCTCCGCGCAGGAGGACGTCGCCGCCCGTGACGCAGGCGGCCAGGGCGAACGTGCCGGCTTCTATCCGGTCAGGGATCACCGTGTGCA
>JBOGWD010000405.1:0-3787 GCA_050693275.1 Actinomycetota bacterium
ACCGCACGCACGGTTTGAAAGGGGGATGGGGAAACGGGCTCGCTCGGCGAGCACCGCGCCCCTGACTACCAATGCTCGCCGAGGGGACGCCGGCGCCCGGGTTCACCCTGCCCGACCAGCACGGGGACCCCGTGGCCCTGGAGGAGCTTCGAGGCCGGTGGCTGGTCCTGTGGTGGTACGTCAGGGCGGACACTCCCGGGTGACGGGCGGAGGGCCAGGGGTTCCGTGACCGAGCCCCCGAGTTCGAGGAGGCCGGCGCCGAGATCGTGGGGATCTCCTTCGACGCTCCCGAGGCCAACAGGGCCTTCGCCGAGAAGTTCGGCTTCCCCTTCCGTCTTCTCTCCGACCAGGACCGTTCGGTGGGGGCGGCCTACGAGACCAAGCGGGCCCCGGAGGAGCGGAGTCCGGAGTCGCCCAAGCGGAGGACGTATCTGATCGATCCTCAGGGCGTCATCCGCAAGGCCTACCGGGTGACCGAGGTCGACGCGCATCCCACGGAGGTCCTGGCCGACCTCCGCCGGCTCGGGGGTGGGCGGCACCGTGCCTGAGCTGCCCGAGATCCAGGCCTTGGCGGAGCGGCTCGACGCGCTTCTTGTCGGCTCGGCCCTGGCCGGCGTGGACCCGCTCCAGTTCTCGGCCCTAAAGACGTACGAGCCGTCGCCCCAGTCGCTGCTGGAACGACGCCTGGAGACCGTCGGGCGCCGGGGCAAGTACCTGATCCTCGACTTCGGTGGCCCCCGCCTGCTGATCCATCTCTCCCAGGGCGGTCGGGTGGTCGTCGAGGAGCCGCCGAAGTCCACCAAGCCCAGGGGCGGGGTGGTCCGGTTGCGGTTCCAGGAACGGCCCTCCGTCCTGGTCAAGGAATTCGGGACCGAGCGCCGGACCGGCTGGTGGGTGCTGGCTCCCGGCCAGGAGGGACCGCTGGAGCGGCTGGGCCCGGAGCCGGGCGAGGACGGTTTCGCCGACCTGGTCCTCGGGGGCGACGACGCCAGGCGGATCCACACGATCCTCCGGGACCAGCGCACCGTGGCCGGGATCGGCCGAGGGTACGCCGACGACATCCTGCACCGGGCCCGGCTGTCTCCCTACGCCACGCTCGCCTCGCTGGACCTCGAAGGGAGGCGGGCCCTCCTCGAGGCCGTCCGGGAGGTGCTGGCCGAGGCCCTCGAGACGGAGCGCCGGCGCGTCGGCGGGCTCCCGCCGAAGCTCGGGGACCACTTCACGGTGCACAACCGCTACGGCCAGCCATGCCCCCGATGCGGCGAGGATCTGCGCCGGGTCTCGTACGAGTCGCACGAGGTCACGTACTGCCCCAGGTGCCAGACGGGCGGCAAGGTGCTGGCGGACCGGCGGCTCTCCCGCCTGGTTCGGTAGCCCGGCGGGGTTGACCGCGGGCGACCGCCCACCGTAGCCTGCGGCACGACATGAGGGGGAGCTTGGGGTCGCGCGCGGTGGCGCTGGTCACGTTCTCGGTCTGGCTGGTCGGCGTGGTTCCATCGTCCGCGACCAACCGATCCGAGCCGCGCCGGGGGCCCCTCCCGAAGCAACCGCCTGGGATCGTGGACGCTCTGCTGGGGGGCCGGCCGCCCGAGGAGGTGCTGGGCGTCGACATCCCGTCATCCTTCCGGGCCGCTCCTCGTCGGTCGTCCGCCACGACCACGTCCGCGACTGTGGCGCCCTGTGCTGCGCCCTCGGCCACCTACGCGACGATCCAGGCCGCTATCGACGATCCGAACTGTGACCCGGTCACCGTCCCCGCCGGTACCTTCGATGAGAACCTCGTGATCAACAGGAGCCTGACCCTCGAGGGGGCTGGCTCCGGTGCCACGGTGATCGATCCGGACGGAGGGGGCTCCGTGGTGACGATGACCGACGCCTCGCCGGACACGGTGGCCATCCACGACCTCACCCTCACCGGAGGCGCCGCCCTCTCAGCCGGTGGCCTCGGTGCCGGCAATGCCGCCCACGTCGTTACGCTCGGTGGGATCGTGATCACCGAGAACGTCGCCTTCTTCGGTGGCGGCCTGGCCGTCGGCACGGGCGCGAGCCTCACCGTGATGAACAGCACGATCTCGAACAACGCGCTGGGGAGCCTGGGAGGGGCCTCGGCCGGAGGTGGGGTTGCGGTGGGGGCGGAAGGGTCGATGACGCTCGTCGACAGCACGGTGACGGGGAACCAGGCGGCCACGTCCGGCGATCCCGACCGGGGTGGAGGCATCCACACCGAAGGCACGCTGGTCCTCGACGGGAGCTCGATCACCGGGAACACCGCCGGGGAGCAGGGAGGCGGGATCTCGAACGAAGGGACCTTGTCGGTCGTTAACAGCCGCATCGAGGGGAACGAGGCGATCGTGCGCCGGGGCGGCGGGATCTACACCGACGGCGCCGCCACCATCAGGGACAGCGCCGTGAGCGGCAACACCTCGGGCAACTGGGGTGGGGGGATCGCTAACACAGGCGCCGTGACGATCTCCGAGAGCACGCTCTCCGGGAACGACGCCGCCGGTTCCAGCGGGGGCATCGACAACGACGCGGGGGGCACGCTCGAGGCCACGAACGTCACCGTGAGTGCGAACCGAGCCGGCTTCAACGGGGGCGGCGTCTACAACGACGGTCCGGGCAGCGTCACGCTGACGAACTCGACGGTGGCCGGGAACCTCGCCGATGCGGACGACACCGGCGGCGGGGAGGGTGGCGGGGTGGGAGGCAACTCGGCGCCGGTCCAGCTCCGGAACTCGATCGTGGCGGGGAACTCCGTCGGTGCCGGCAGCACCGGGGCGGACTGCGGCGGCCTCGGCGGCGCCGCTCCGGTCTCGCTCGGGGGGAACCTGATCGGGAACGCCGCCGACTGCGGCTGGGTCGCGGCTGGGGGGGACCTGCTCGACGTGAACCCCCTCCTCGGTCCCCTGGCTGACAACGGGGGGCCCACCCAGACCCACGCGCTGCTCGCCGGGTCCCCGGCCATCGACGCCGCCGGGCCCGGGTCCCCCTCGACCGATCAGCGGGGGGCGCCTCGGGGGACCCCGGACATCGGGGCGTACGAGCTCGTGCGATGCCAGAAGGTCGTGGTGAACCACATCGGCACCCCGGGAGATGACGCGCTCATCGGCACGGCGGGACCCGACGGCGTCCTCGCCTTCCAGGGGAACGACACCGTCAACACCCGGGGTGGCAAGGACGGCGTCTGCGCCGGACCAGGGAACGATCGGGTCAAGGCCGGTGGAGGCAAGGACCGGGTCTCCGGCGACAGCGGCAAGGACCGCCTGTCCGGGCAGGGGGGCCAGGACCTCCTCCGCGGGGGCGGCGGCAAGGACACGTTGATCGGGGGCGGTGGAAACGACCGCTGCTCCGGCGGGGCCGGCAAGGACAAGGCCCACGGCTGCGAGAAGGAGCGGAGAATCCCGTAATCTGGGCGATGCTTGCCAAACGGCCGCCTCGGCCCGATGATGGAGGCAACGGGAGAGAGGAGGTGGTCCGACTGTCAAAACGGCACGCGACCCCCGAGGTGGCTGGCTGCTAGGGCCGTCCCTCGCGGGCGGGGGCTCCTGACCACCTCCGCCCGTCCGCCGGGTCGGCCCGGCGGAATCCAACCAGACCACCGACCTCGCGATCCCTGGGGCGGGTCGACCCGGGCGGGCGAACCGAGGACCGAAGCGATCGCGTGGTGAAGGCCAGACGGGAGGCCGGGCGATCCGCCCGGCCTCCCGTGCACGTCAGGCGGGCAGCGCTCCGATCCGTTCCAGGCCCTTGCGGAGCGAGCTCTTGACCGGTCCGCCCCGGGCGAGGA
>JBOGWD010000406.1:0-1524 GCA_050693275.1 Actinomycetota bacterium
CACCACGCCACCAGGGACCGCAGCCGGTCCTCGGGCTCGAGGAGCGGCGGGGCCGCCGCCCCGCGTGGCCCGGGCTGCTTCGGAAGCGTCGCCGGCGACCACACCAGCAGGCCGAGCTCAGTCCCCAGCGCCCCGGCCAGCGCGGCGTGGGCCACGGTCATGGGGTCGAACGACCCGGCGACCATCCCCACCGAGGCCACGGCGGGCGGCGGTCCTCCCAGGATCTCCACCCGCGGCCGGCCCGGCCGGCCGGCCCGCTCGATCGCCCCGGTGAGGAAGCTCCGGTCCACCACGATACGATGCCCGATGTGGGCGGGGCCTGGGAGGAGGTCAGGGCGGCGGCCGCGGACACGGCGTCCGGTGCCGCGGAGATCGCCCGGAGGGCGGCCGAAACCCTAGCCCTCCTTCCCGCGTCGGATCTTCCGGAGGCAGTGCGCGCGCTGGTCCGAGGGCACCCACCGATGGCGCCCCTGTGGCGCCTCGGCGATGTCGTGCTGTCCTCGCGCGACCACGCCGCCGCGGCCGCGCGGTTCGTCTCGGACCTGGACCATGAGCGAGATGCCATCGCGAGGGACGCCTCCCGGGTCCTCGACAACGAGATCGTGACCCACTCCTACTCGAGCACCCTGGTCGCGGCGGTCGCCGGGGCCGGCGTCACGGCCCTGTGCGGGCGATCGGACCCCGGTGGGGAGGGCGCCCGCACCGCCGAGCGCCTCACCAGCCTCGGGGTGGAGGCGAGGCTGGTCGACGACGACGGGGCGCTATGGTGGGCGAGCAACGGGCGGACGGTCGTGACGGGCGCGGACGCCGTCGGCCCGGGAGGCGTCGTGAACAAGGTCGGCACGGCCGCGCTGGCCGAGGCGGCCGGCCGATGCTACGCCGTAGCGGGCTCCTCGAAGTTCCTGGGGGCGGATCCCCCCGCGCCGGTCCCCTTCGAGCGGGTTCCCCTCCACCTGTTCGCCGGCATCGTCACCGACGTGGGCGTGCTGACACCGGAGGACGCGGCGGGCCTGGCCGGGCGGTTCGAGCTCCATCCGGCGCTCGCCGACCTCCTGGACTGAGGAATCATTCGGGAATGCCGGCGGTACCATGGCCAGCCGATGCCCACGGAGACGTGCTACCGCCACCCCGACCGCGAGACCCGCGTGCACTGCACCCGGTGCGGGCGGCCGATCTGCCCCGACTGCATGACCCCGGCGCCGGTCGGGCACCACTGCCCGACGTGCGTGGCTGAGGCACGGCGCGGCGTGCGGGCGGTCCGGCCCCGCATGCCTCGGCCGCGGTCGGCCACCACGGCCATCCTGGCCATCAACGTCGCGGTGTTCGGCCTCGACCTCGTCCTTCGTGTGGCCGCCGGCGGCGGGCTGTTCGAGCCGGGAGCGATGGTTCCTGCACTCGTCGCCCGGGGCGAGTGGTGGCGACTGCTCACCGCGATGTTCCTCCACGTCGGCGTGCTCCACGTGGCGCTGAACTCGTTCGGCCTCTACATCTTCGGGAGCCTCGTCGAGGGATCGCTCGGCAGCG
>JBOGWD010000407.1:0-4101 GCA_050693275.1 Actinomycetota bacterium
ACGCTCCACGCGTTCGGCGACGTGTGCACCCACCGGCAGTGCTCGCTGTCGGAGGGAGACCTGGACGGCACCACGGTCACCTGTCCGTGTCACGGAAGCCAGTTCGACGTGACCTCGGGTGACGTGCTGGCCGGCCCGGCGGTCGAGCCCGTGGAGAGCTACGAGGTCTCGATCGAGGGCGACGACCTGAAGATCGGGCTGTGATGGTGAGCGCCCGCCAGGAGCGCGTCATGCGGCTTGGGATGGTCGGCCTGGGCCGCATGGGCGGGAACATGTCGACCCGGCTGATCCGCCGAGGCCACGAGGTCGTCGGGTACGCCAGGGGGGAGGAGAGCCGCCGGGCCGCGGCCTCGAACGGGGCCGAGGTCTCCGACTCCCTGGGGGGACTTGTGGGCGCGCTCGATCCGCCTCGGACGGTGTGGCTGATGATCCCTTCCGGCGATCCGACGGAGTCGACGATCGCCGCCCTGGGCGACCTCCTCGGCGAGGGGGACCTCGTCGTGGACGGGGGCAACTCGAACTTCACCGACTCGGTGCGCCGAGCCGCGGCGCTGGCCGCGCGGGGCGTGGCGTTCCTCGACGCGGGGGTCTCGGGCGGGATCTGGGGCCTCCGCGAGGGGTACTGCCTGATGGTGGGGGGCCCGGCCGAGGCCGTGGAG
Source organism: Actinomycetota bacterium (assembly GCA_050693275.1). Lineage (GTDB taxonomy): Bacteria > Actinomycetota > UBA4738 > UBA4738 > CALAEC01 > CALAEC01. The sequence goes on from JBOGWD010000407.1 coordinate 660, forward strand.
CGCCTCCGGCCGGCGCTGGACGCCCTGGCCCCCGAGGACGGGTGGGCGCACGTTGGCCCCTCCGGCGCGGGGCACTTCGTGAAGATGGTCCACAACGGGATCGAGTACGGGCTCCTTCAGGCCTACGGGGAGGGGTTCGAGATCCTCCGGGCGTCCGTCTACGACCCGGACCTGCGCCAGATCGCCGAGGTGTGGCGACATGGGAGCGTGGTCCGGTCCTGGCTGCTCGACCTGCTGTCGACGGCTCTGGAGGGCGACCCGAACCTCGAGCGGGTGAAGGGCTACGTCGAGGACTCCGGCGAGGGCCGGTGGACGGTGCTCACCGCGATCGACCAGGACGTCCCCGCCCCGGTCACGGCCCTGTCGCTGTTCGCCCGGTTCGCCTCGCGCCAGGACGAGTCGTTCGCGGCCAAGGTCATCGCGGCGCTGCGGCGCGAGTTCGGCGGCCACGCGGTCCGCCCGGACGAGCCGTGAAGGAGAAGGTCGCCCCGCCCGACCCCACCGCGCTGGTCATCTTCGGCGCCTCCGGCGACCTGACCCATCGCAAGCTGCTCCCGGCGCTCTATCACCTGTTCCACGAGGGGCTGCTTCCCGCCGCGTACGGGATCGTGGGGTACGCCCGAACCCCCATGAGCGACGAGGAGTTCCGGGGCATGGCCCGCGGGTCGGTGGAGCAGCACGGACGCTGCGAGGTGGAGGACGAGACCTGGCACGATTTCGCCTTCAATCTCTTCTACGTGGCCGGCGAGTTCCGCGACGAGGGAGCCATGGCGCACCTCCGGCAGCGCCTGGAGGAGCTGGACCGAACCGGGGGGACGGAGCACGGCCGGCTGTTCTACTGCGCCACCCCGCCCGAGGCCTTCTCCGACATCGTGGCCCGCCTGCGCGAGGAGGGGATGAACGAGCGGGCCCGGATCGTCATCGAGAAGCCGTTCGGGACCGACCTGGAGAGCGCCCGGGAGCTCGGCCGGCTGGTCCGCGGCATCTTCGACGAATCACGGGTGTTCCGCATCGATCACTACATGGGCAAGGAGACCGTGCAGAACATCCTGGTGTTCCGCTTCGCCAACGCGCTGTTCGAGCCGATGTGGAACCAGAAGTACGTCGAGCACGTCGAGATCACGGTGGCCGAGGACATCGGGATCGAGGGGCGCGGGCACTTCTACGAGCGCACCGGGGCCATCCGGGACATGGTGCAGACCCACCTCTTCCAGATCCTCACGTTCCTGGCCATGGAGCCGCCCGCGGTCCTCGACCCGGAGCAGCTCCGCGACGAGAAGGTCAAGGTCCTGCGGGCCATGCAGCCGATCCGACCGACCGACGTGGTCCGGGGCCAGTACCGCGGGTACCACGACGAGAAGGGGGTCGCGGCCGGATCGGAGGCGGAGACGTTCACGGCGATGCGGGTGGGGATCGACAACTGGCGATGGGCAGGCGTCCCCTTCTTCCTGCGAACCGGGAAACGGCTCCGCCGGCGTGTGGCTGAGGCCACCGTGATGTTCCGGGAGGTGCCCCACCGGATCTTCGAGCCGGGCGGCATCGGTGGCCCCTCGGCGAACCGCCTCACGCTTCGGATCCAGCCCGACGAGGGGATCTCGCTCTTGTTCACCGTTCAGCGGCCCGGCCTGGGGATCGCTCTCGAGGACGCCGCCCTCGCCTTCGACTACGGCCGCACGTTCGAGACGCCGTTGGTCGAGGCGTACGAGCTGCTGCTCCTCGAGGCCATGCGCGGCGACCAGACCCTGTTCATCGGCCAGGAAGGCCTTGAGCGGGCGTGGGAGGTCCTCCAGCCGGTGTTCGACGACCTTCCCCCGGCCATGCCGTACGACCCGGGCACGTGGGGGCCGGCCGAGGCCGAGGCCCTCATCGCGCCCCGTCGCTGGGTGACGACGTAGGCCCTCGGGCCGAGCGGAAGCCGCACGAGGGGCACCTGGTGTCGTCCGGCCCGAGCCGGGTTCCGCAGTAGAGGCAGGGGCCCTCCCGTAGGCGGTCGTCCGGGCCGCGTTTGGGCCGGCGGAGGAGGAACAGCAGAGCCACCACCGCTCCCGCCAAGAGGATCTCGTCGAGTCCGCCGGCGTGTGCGATCACCGCTAGCCCCCCGAGAGGATCAGCAGCCCGGTCGCCGTGAACATCACCATCACCGCCAGGAGCGCGTACTGGGTCCGCACGGCCACCTTCGAGTGGAAGGCTGCCACCGAGCGGTCGTGGGCCAGGATCACCCCGGCCACGTGGCCGGCCACGATGGCGAACACCTGCACGTACCAGATCGCCACGGCCGACAGCAGCGTGAAGTTGATCGCCCACGTCGCGGTCCCGAACAGATCCCACCCGAAGCCGAAGGGGTCGGAGAGCAGGGCGATCCCGCCCTGGCCCTCCAGCAGCAGGAACGAGAAATAGTGGGCGGAGACGTACGCGAAGGCGATCGGCACCAGGCTGTGCACGAACCGCACCGCCAGCGGATGCCACGGGGTCCGGGCCACAGCGGACGCCGCCATCATCGCCAGCACGTACGCCAGGGACACGGCCACGATCGTCCCCAGCAGTCCGGCCGTTCCGGCCAGCGCGAGCCCGGTCGCCGGCAGGCCGCCGGTCCAGGAGATCCACGTCGACGTGCCGGTGAACCCATCGAACGTGGTCGAGCCGATGATCACCATCACGAACGCCACCATCCCCGGCCGGGGCTGAAGCCCGGGGAGCCCGGCCAGGGGGGGCCGCAGGAAAACCCGGCCGTCCTCCCCGCGGGCCAGCACGGCCATCCTGGCCAGCAGCCCGAAGAACACGGCGAACCCTTCTCCGTTCCGGTTCCACGCGTCCCGGCCGAACACCGCCATCCCGGCCAGGGTGATCACCGTGTAGACGCCGATGGCCCAGGCCAGGGCCCGGGGATCGGCCCCCGTGGGAGCGACGAGCTCCATCCACAGGAACCCCGTCAGAAGGACGGCGGCCGGCCACACCCCCCAGGCCTTCGGGTACTCGCGCCGGGGCCGCTCCCCGATACCCAGGAACCGGGCCAGGGTGTCCCACGGGGAGAGCGTGGCCCACCAGTTCCCCAGCAAGGCGTGGACGAAGGCCAGCCCCACCCAGAACCACACGTACACCAACACCGGGGCCAAGTTCCGGCTCGGCTCGTCCCGGCCCCCGATCGCCGTGGCCAGGGCCAGGGCGAAGACGATCACCGAGAGCGTCCGCACGACGGCCTCGGCCACCGGGCTGGTCAGCAGGCGCTGGAGTGGCCCGGGCAGGAGGCGCCCGGAGACGCCGTCCTCCAGACGGGGCTGCTTCCAGAGCGCCCCCAGGGCCACGAACGAGATGACCACGGCGGCGGCCGCGCCGTACACGAACAGCCACACCGGGACCGGCAGGTCGAGCCGCCCGCCGAGCCCGTGGGCGGCGGCGGGGGCCGCCGTCACCGCGATCAGTGCGGCGGCCCCGGCCGGGACTG
>JBOGWD010000408.1:0-1031 GCA_050693275.1 Actinomycetota bacterium
ATCACCGTTGTTTACAGCCGCGAGGCCGGCGGCTTGCCTCCGAGCGCGGTGTGGGGCCTGCGCAGATTGTAGTGGTGCACCCACCGGCGGAGGGTTGCCAGCCTGGCGCCGTTGGAGCGGTACATCCGCACGTACGCCCACTCCTCGAGCAGGGTCCGCAGGAACCGCTCCACCTTGCCGTTGATCCGCGGGCGGTAGGGGCCGGTCGTCTTGTGGCGGACCCCGTGGGCTGCCAGGACGGCCGAGAACGCCCTCGAGCGCGTGTAGTTCATTGCCTCATCGGTCATCACCGCCTCCACCCGCACCCCGCAGGAGGCGAAGAACTCGACCGCCCGTTCCACGAACCGTGCGCACGTTTCCCCGCGCTCGTCTGCCAGGGGCTCCACGTACGCCACCCGGGAGTGGTCATCGACGGCGGCGTGGAGGTAGTCGTAGCCGAGGCGCTTGTTCCCCTTGGCCACCCGGGTCTCTGTCGAGCGCCCCAGCATCCTGTGCCCCCCTCCGGCAGGGATCCGTCCCAGCTTCTTGACGTCGAGGTGGAGGAGCTCGCCCGGCCGGTCCTTCTCGTAGCGGATCGGGGTGCCGGTGGGCCGGTCGGTGTGGTGCAGGCGGGACAGGCCGTGACGGCGCAGGACGCCGTAGACCGTGGACCGGGCCATCCCCAGCTCAGGACCGAGGCGGTGGGGTCCCTGCTTGAGGCGGCGGCGGGCGGCAAGGACCCGACGGACCTGGGAAGGGGGAAGGGCATGCGGGCACCGGCGGGCCCTGGAAGGACGATCCTCCAGCCCGAACTCCCCCTCCTCTCGGTGGCGCCGGAGCCACTTGTAGACGGTGGCTCGGGACACCCCGGCAGCCTCGGCGGCCTGCGCGGGCATCCAGCCCAGGACCGTCACCCGCTCAACCAACAGAAGACGCCCCTGCGGCGTCAGCTTCGCCCTACGATGGGCCACGAGAGCCTCCTCTCGGTCGGAGTTCCACACCCAACCGTGACGGAGGCTCTCGCCGTGTCAACAACCCTCGTGGGAACTACA
>JBOGWD010000409.1:0-4446 GCA_050693275.1 Actinomycetota bacterium
TCAGGGGGGAGGGCAGAACAGTGTCCTTCTCAGAATCGGCCCCGGCCAGGATGGCCATGAGCCGGTGGAAGCCGGCTCGCCCGATCTGGTCCGAGTCGTTGAGCCCCGTGGCCTCGTAGTTGGTGCCCTCCAGGATAGCCAGGAGCGCCTCTTTCTGCCCGTCGACCCCGACCAGGAAGATCTCGTCGCTGCGCCCAGCGTCCTCGATGGCCGTCTGCGCCCCGAGGCACATCGAGTCGTTCTCGCAGAAGACGGCGTCGATGTCATCGTGGGCGGCGAGCAGGTCCTCCGTGACCGCCAGCCCACCGTCCTCGCTCCACTCGCCGAACTGAGGTGCCCGGACCACCTCGATGTCGGTCTGCTCCACGACCGACAGCATTCCGTTGGTCCGGGCCAGCCCGATCGTGTTGTCGGCGGGGCCGCCGCTGATCACCACCAGCTTGCCTTCGCCCCCGAGTCGGTCCGCGATGTACTCGCCGTCCTGCCGGCCGATGGCTTCGTTGTCCGGACCGATCCAGCTGGTGTAGGGACCGTCGGTCAGCTTCCGGTCGACCATAACCACAGGGACGTCTGCCCGGTCGGCTGCTTCCAGAGCGGCCGGGGCGGCCTCCAGGGGGCCCGCGCTGATGATCAGGCCGTCGATCCCCTGGGCCAGGAGGTCCTCGATGTCGGAGGTGAGCTTGGCCGCGTCGCCGTTCGCGTCCGTGGAGATCACCTCGACGTTCCCGTAGGCCTCGGCTTCCTGCTGGGCCGCCTCGTCCATGCCGATGAAGTACGCACAGCACAGGGTGAAGTTGGCCATGCCGATCCGCAGGCTCTCGGCCTGCTCGCCTCCGTCTTCCTGGGCTCCCCCGTCTCCTTCGGCGCACGCGCCCAGCACCAGCACCGCGGTGAGAGCCACACCAGCAAGCCGCATCCTCATGACTCGCCCCCCGTCGACTTGACACAGGGTTTCGATATATGAAACCCTGTTCCTATAACCGCAATCGAGTCTACCCCGGGGGTTCGGGGTCCGCAAATCGAGCTCGGGAAGGGAGAACGGTGAGCCAGTCGGCGCGCCGCACGGTGCAGATCGTCGAGTATCTGGCCGAGACCGGCCCGTCGAGCCTGTCGTCCATCGCCTCCTCCCTGACGCTGAACAAGTCCACCGCCTTCCGCTTCGTCTCGGCCCTGGCCGTGATGGGGTGGGTCCATCAGGACCCCTCCACCCGGGTGTACGGGCTGAGCCCTAAGGTCCTGGAACTGGGCTCGATGGTGCTCGATCGCATGGAGATCCGGAAGGAGGTTCGGCCTCACCTGGAGCGGTTGGCCGAGCTCACATCGGAGACTTCCCACCTCGGCGTCCTGGATGGGCTTGAGATGGTGTACATCGACAAGGTGGAGGGACGGCAGGCGGTGAGCATGGCGTCCCGAGTCGGTGCCCGGGGCGCCTGCCACTCGACGGCGCTGGGGAAGGTCCTGTTGGCCGCTCGGACCGAGGAGGATTGGGCCCGCTACGTGAACGACGTGGGACTGGCCCGGCGAACCGAGCGGACAGTGGCACACGCGAAGCGGTTCCGTGAGGAGTTGAAGCGGGTGCGCCGGCGAGGCTACGCCGTCGACAACGTCGAGAACGAGGACGGGATCCGCTGTGTGGCTGCCCCGGTCCGCGACCACACCGGAGCGGTGGTGGCGGCGATGAGCGTCTCCGGGTGGACGGTGAGCATGACCCCGGACCGCCTTCCCGAGGTGATCCCGGTCGTTACGGCACAGGCGGACCGGGCGTCGGCCGCACTGGGCTTCCCGATCGGCGACGGCGCCACGTAGGCTCTTCAGGCGAGGCGGGCCGCGCCGAACGCCAGCGTGGCCACGGCCAGGACCATCACTGAGTTGGTGACCAGGAAGGTCCGAAACAGCGTCTTGGTCTGCTCGTTCAAGCGGTCGAGGAGACGGGCCTCGAGCGCCGCGAGCTTGGTGTCCATCCTCGCTTCCAGCACCTGGAGCCGTCATCATAGGGGGCAATGAACGGGGACAGGGGCTCGGGCCCACCGAGGGACGAGGGATCGAGGGAGCCGGTAATAGACCGGCTGACCCTGCGGTTCCGCGACCCACAGCTCGAAGCGGCGTACCGAGCCGACTCGTACCGGCACAACCTCGGGAACATCCGGTTCGCGCTCCTGGGCGGGGCGGTCCTGTGGGTGGTCTGGGGGGTCGTGCTCTACCCCCACCTGCTGGCGCTGGCGGACAAGCGGGTCGACCTGATCATGCGGTACGGGGTCTTCGTCCCCGTCCTGCTCATCGGCTTCGTGCTCTCGTTCACCCGCTGGTTCGAGCGGATCTGGGAATGGGTGGCCGTCGGGGTGGTCCTCGTGACGATCGTGGCGTGGGTGTACTACATCGAGCAGGTCCTCACGATGCCGGCGGAGTACGGCTACGTGGGCCTGATCCTGATCACCGCGTTCACCTACACGCTTCTCCGGCTCCGATACGTCCTGGTCGGGCTGATCACCCTGGTCGGTATCGCCCTGTATCTGCCGTACGCCATCTCCGCCGTGTACATCTTCGGCGTGACCACGGTGCTGGCGACCCTCTTCCTGGTGACGTTCGGCGTGCTCGGCGAGGTGGTGGCCTATCGGACGGAGCGGTCCAGCAGGATCCTGTTCCTCCGGGAACGCCAGCTCGACCGGGAGCGGGAGCGGTCCGACGCACTGCTCCTCAACATCCTCCCGCAGGCGATCATCGACCGCCTGAAGGTCGAGACGAACGGCGGCCACGTGGCGGAGGCCCTCGACGAGGTCAGCGTCCTGTTCGCCGATGCCGTCAACTCGACGCAGGAGGCGGCCAGGGCATCGCCGGAGGAGTTCGCCGAGACCCTCGACCAGCTGTTCCGCCGGTTCGACGCGATCGCCGACCGGCACGGGCTGGAGAAGATCAAGACCGTGGGCGACGCCTACATGGCCGTCGCCGGCGCCCCGCTGCCCGTGGCCAACCACGCCGCGGCGGCGGCCGACATGGCGTTGGACGTGCTCCAGGAGGCAGGGGAGGTACGGTGGCCATCGGGCGACCCGATCGTGGTGCGGGTCGGGGTGGCCACCGGACCGGCGGTGGCCGGCGTGATCGGCCAGCGCAAGTTCGCCTACGACCTGTGGAGCGACACGGTGAACCTGGCCAGCCGGCTGGAAGCCAACGGGGAACCGGGCCGCATCCTCGTGTCGGAAGCGGTGGCCGAGCGGCTCGCGGAGGCGTTCGAGTTCGGACCCCCGCGCGTCGTGGACCTCAAAGGGAAGGGCCCCACGCCGGTCCGCTTCCTGGTCGCCCGCCGCTCCGAGATTCCCGCGACGAGCGCCAGCTCATAGATGACACAGGTTCCGATACTAGCCAGTTGCGTGATCTCCGGAACTCCGCTAGGCTCGGTTTAATACGGGACCGTTTCGTATCGGAAGGAGAAGCCACCCATGGAGGCTACCGTAAACCCCCAAGTCAGCGGGTTGGACCACCCTTACCAGAGACGGTGGTGGGCCCTGCTGGTGCTCTGTCTCAGCCTCGTGGTGATCGGGATGGACAACACCATCCTCAACGTGGCCCTGCCCACCCTGGCCCGGGACCTCAGCGCCACGGCCAGCGAGCTCCAGTGGATGGTGGACTCCTACATCCTGGTGTTCGCCGGGCTCCTGCTCACCATGGGCGCCCTGGGCGACCGGTTCGGTCGCAAGTTGGCCCTGAACGTCGGGCTCCTGGTCTTCGTGGCCGGCTCGGTGGCCTCGGCGTTCGCCGGCTCGGCCGAGGTCCTGATCTTCTCCCGGGCCGCCATGGGCATCGGCGGGGCCCTGATCATGCCCTCGACCCTCTCGATCATCACCAACGTGTTCCCGGCGCGAGAGCGAGGTCGGGCCATCGGCGTATGGGCCGGCGTGGCCGGCTTCGGCATCGTCCTGGGCCCGGTCATCGGCGGGTGGCTCCTGGAGAACTTCTGGTGGGGCTCGGTGTTCCTGGTCAACGTCCCGGTCGTGGCCGTGGCCATCCTGGCCGGGTGGGCCCTGGTCCCTGAGTCGAAGGATCCCCACGCCACGCCGCTCGACCCGATCGGCGCGTTCCTGTCGATCGCCGCCCTGGTCACGCTGGTCTACGGGATCATCGAGGCGCCCGAGAACGGCTGGACCGACGCCGTCACCCTCGGCGCGTTCGCCATCGCCGCGGTCCTGTCGGTCGCGTTCATCTGGTGGGAACGGCGCGTCAAGCACCCCATGCTGCGGATGGAGTTCTTCCGCAACCCCCGGTTCAGTACCGCCAGCGCGGCCATCACGCTGGTGTTCTTCGCCCTGTTCGGCTCGATCTTCCTGCTGACCCAGCACCTCCAGTTCGTGCTGGGGTACTCGCCGCTCGAGGCCGGGTTCCGGGTCCTGCCCGTGGCCGTGCTGATCGTGGCCGCGCCGCTGTCGGCGCGGCTGGTCGAGGTGATCGGGACGA
>JBOGWD010000410.1:0-5427 GCA_050693275.1 Actinomycetota bacterium
AGGGGAGCGTGACGGTTACAGTGAGCTCGGGCACGGCAGCGTCCTTTCGTGAAGGCATCTCGAGCGGACGCTACGTGCCCCTTCCCGTCGGGTGGGGGATTTCCGGGAGACTGGCTCCGGCCCGACGTTACCGGGCATTCCTTACATGCTTGTAATTACCTGGCCACAGCGCCAGACTGTGTGGGCCATGTTGCTGCGGCGACCGACCTTGGTGCGGGAGGTGGCCCCCCAGGGCTTCGGAGCGCTCACGGGATGCTGAGGCTGACGGGTCTGCCGCACGTCGCAAGGTTCTCTAAGGCCACCGTCGCGATGCGCGACGGAGCCATCGAGATCCTCTTCGACGGTGGGCGGGACCTGAGGCGCATCGAGATCCCGTTGAGGTACCTCGGGAACCTGCATGATCGGGAGATGGTGGAGCTGCAGCTGCTCGCACGCTTGCAGGAGCTCGGCTACGAGGTGGAGCGCCAGCCTCCCAGCACCTGATACCGGTCGGGGTGCACGCCGCGCTGTGACCGGCGAGCGACACTCCGTCCGGTCTGTGGTTATCCGGAAGGGCCGGGTCCCCGGGCGCAGGCGGCCCGGGGACCCCCCAGCGTTACTTGATCAGTCCGTGCGGATCCAGCACGAACTTCCTAGCCGCCCCCCTGTCGAAGTCCTGGTAGCCCTTCGGGGCGTCATCCAGCGGGATGACCGTCGCGTTCACGGCCTCGGCGATCTGCACCTTGTCGTGGAGGATGCACATCATCAGTTCCCGGTTGTACACCTTGACCGGGCACTGGCCGGTGGTGAACCCGTGGGACTTGGCCCACCCCAGACCGATCCGGATCTTGAGGGCCCCGATCCTGGCATCCTCATCGACCCCACCCGGGTCGCCGGTCACGTACAGCCCAGGGATGCCGAGCCTCGCTCCCGCCCGGGCGACCGTCATGATGTCGTTCAGCACCGTGGCGGGGGCCTCCCCCGCGCCCGCGCCATGCCCGCGGGCCTCGAAGCCCACGCAATCGACCGCGGCGTCCACCTCCGGGACCCCGAGGATGTCCTGGATCTGGTCGGGCAGCTCGGCGTCCTCCTTCAGGTCGATCGTCTCGCACCCGAAGCTCTTCGCCTGGGCGAGTCGCTCGTCGATCACGTCTCCGAGGATCACCACCGCCGCCCCGAGGAGCTGCGCCGAGTGCGCGCAGGCCAGTCCCACCGGCCCCCCTCCGGCCACATAGACCGTCGATCCTGGACCCACGCCGGCGCTGTAGGCGCCGTGGAAGCCGGTGGGGAAGATGTCCGAGAGCATGGTCAGGTCGCGGATCTTCTCCATGGCCTGGTCCTTGTCGGGGAACTTGAGCAGGTTGAAGTCCGCGTAGGGAACCATCACGTACTCGGCCTGCCCCCCGACCCAACCGCCCATGTCCACGTACCCGTAGGCCGACCCGGGGCGGTCCGGATTGACGTTCAGGCAGATCCCGGTCCTGCGCTCGTTGCAGTTCCGGCAGCGTCCGCAGGCGATGTTGAAGGGGACGGAACAGAGGTCCCCCTCCTTGATGAACTCGACGTCGCGACCGACCTCTACGACCTCCCCCGTGATCTCATGGCCGAGCACGAGGTTCTCCGGGGCCGTGGTCCGGCCCCGGACCATGTGCTGGTCGCTGCCACAGATGTTCGAAGACACGGTCCTGAGGATGACGCCGTGTTCAACCTTCCGGCCAACGTTCAGGGGGTTTACGCCCGGGCCGTCCTTGAGCTCAAACGTTGGGTAGCCGATGGTCTGGACCTCGACCTTTCCCGGCTCAATGTAGGCTACTGCCTTGTTGCCCGGCATAACAACACACTCCTTCCCACTGCTCCGCGAACTCTTCACCCGCGAAGCCTTGCCGAACCGACCGCTTGCTGTCTCACTTGCCGAGCCCTACCCGGTACCTCACCTCCCGTTGCTCCTCGCTGGACCCTTCTCTCGCCATCCCGCAGTGCCCACAACGCCCCTCCCGAAGGTGGCCACGATCAGCAGCCCCCCAAGCACGGCACCGGCCAGCTGGGCGATCACGTAAGGAATGATCTCGCGCCAGGGCAAGCGACCCCTGACCGCCATGGAGAAGGTGACGGCACGGTTGAGTGAGCGCCTCACGTGGGCCCCAACGCATAGATGGCGACGGCAATGACAGGCGGAGGTGGTCGACCTTTCCGGTCTCGGGAACCGAACCGAGACCGAAGATCACGAGCGAGCCTGTACCGACGGCCTCAGCGACCAACCGACGATCGAGATTACTGCCCACAACAACCCCCCGACACCAGGTCGCTAAGGACCGGCCGGAAGCGTCGGGGCCGCCGAAGGCCACGACCAGAGTGCGGGCCCGCCTTTGCCTCCCCGCCATCGGACTCAACCTCGCCGCCCTTGAGTTCGGCACTCTCACCCTACTCCTCACGAAAGGGCGAGGTCAACGGGGAGAGTTCTCATCAAGGTAGCGTCGCCCGGAAGGCAGCCCCAAGAAGGACCGGCTTCCGAGGAACAGATGAAGAAGGCACGTAGGCTCACTCCCGAACAGCAGCGAACCGTCGAGAGGAGCCTACATGCGCACGATCACTGTAGCGGTGGAGGTGCCTTGGCCCAAGGGACGACCCTCCCTGGCCAGGGTGGAGCGGGCCATCCACCGGGGGGCCATGGCCGCCAGGAGAAGGCCTTGGTGGCGACGTTGAGGACGTGGGAGCAGGAGCTCCTGCCCACCGCCGGAGCCCGCCAGCGAAGGGTGCGCCGCTACCTGCTCACGTCTGGGACCGATCCGGTTCCACCGGTGGAAGACCCTCAAGGACGGCCGGTACGGCTTCCCCCTGGACCGGGCCATGGGACTCGCCGCTTGGCAGAGCTGCTCGACCTTCGTGTGGGAGCGGGCCTGCCGCCTGGCGGCTGCGTACCCGTTCCGCCAAGCGGCTCGGTTGCTGTCCGACCTGGTGGGCACCCCGGTGGACCACCGCAGGCGGTGGGGGTGGCTGCAGAAGGCCGCGCTGCGCCAACAGGAGCTCGAACGTGTACGCGCCGAGATGTTCGACGACGGTCTGGCCCCGCCGGAGGGCGAGCCCGTGGACCGGCTCGACACCGAAAACGCCTGTGCACCGGCAAGACCCTGGTGGCCGGTCTGTACGACGAGCAGGCCGGCCCACCACCTACGCGGCGCTGTGCCGCTCCGTTGGCATCCACCGGGCTCGGCACACCCTGGTGTCGGGAGACGGAGCGGAGTGGATCCCGGTCATGGTCAGGGAGTGGTTCCCAGACGCCATCGTTCAGCTCGACCACTTCCACCTCAAGCAGAAGCTCCGTCTGGCTGCTGGGGGCGACGTCGACCTTGCGGGGCGGTGGATCTCCTGGGCCCTTTCAGGCAGGTGGCCGTCGCTCGCCCGCTCAATGACTCACCTGGTCGCCCGCGGACGCCTGGAGCCCAAGCTCGCCAGGGACACGCTCGCGTTCCTCGAGCTGAACCACTCGGCGATCTGGGCGTTCCGCCGTCTGCAGGCCCAGGGCGCTCCCCGGGAGCTGTACACTCGCGGCTCGGGGGTGGTGGAGCACAACATCGACCTCGTGGCCGCCCGCAGGATGAAGCGCCAGGGCATGCGCTGGTCCCGCCGCGGCGCGCACCACATGCTGGCTCTCCGCTGCCTGCTGGTCGAGCCGGCAGCCTGGAGCGCGTGGTGGAAGGAGGTGGTTGGCGGAGCCCCAGCGTCTCCCACCCTCAAGGAGAAGGCTCGTTCGGCGTCCCCGAAGGAGCGGGGAGGCCAGAGAGACGTGGGAGTGCCTACTGCCTATTGACGGACGCTACTTCTCATCAAGCATGGAGCGATCCGAGAAGCTTACCCGGATGGCCTTGGGATTCGTGAGCCGCGAATCCCCGTCGCCGTCGCATTCTTCGATCGGAGTGGCTACTCCGCCCTTCCAGGGGCCGAACGGCGTGGTGATCAACCCACGGATCAACCAGAGAGCCAGGGATCACCCGCGGGCAGGGACGTCGGGGCCGAGGTCCATCCGCCTGGCAGGTGCCGCCAGTGAAGCAGGAACCTCCCTCGGATCGACGGTTCCGGAAGAAGCTTTCTCATCGAGCGTGGTCCGCCCGGCGCAAGTCTACGGCTGGCGTGTGACCAACGGCCGCTGAGGCTGGGGCGGACCAGGAAACGACCTGACCCGTCGCCGTCGTACGCTCGCAACTGCAAAGACCCAGGTCGGAGCGGGGGACTGGGATTCGAACCCAGGAGACCCCGAAAGGAGGCGGTGTTCCTGGCCGACCGGGTGGTGCTGATGTCTGCGCCTCCGGGGACCTTCATGGCCGAGCACCGGATCGAGGCGCCCCGGCCGCGGCAGTTCGAGGACGTGCTGTTGAGCAAGGTCGTGGTGGACATCCACGATCACCTGCACACGGAGGTGGAGAAGGTTGTCGCGCGTGAGATCGATCTTTAGGCAGGTCTGGCCGCGGGTCGCGGCCATCGGCGGGCTCATCCTGGTCTGGTGGGCCGTCAGCCAGACCGGGTTCTACGACAGCACGATCCTTCCCTCGCCGGGTGACGTGGGCCTGTCGCTGACCGAGAACTGGACGGAGACGCGAGGCAGCACCGAGGGCCTGGGCACGGCGCTCATGAAGAGCGTCATCCGGCTGGGGTTCGGCATGGCGGTGGCCGTGGCCCTCGGCACGGTGATCGGGCTGGCCATGGGGTCCTCCCAGTTCGTCCAGCGCAGCATCGGGAGCCTGATGACGGGGCTCCAGGCGCTGCCCTCCATCTCCTGGCTCCCCCTCGCCGTGCTGTGGTTCGGGCTGACGGAGCGGGCGGTGATGTTCGTGGTGATCATCGCCGGCATCCCCGCGGTGGCCATCGCCGCCGCCAACGCGGTTCGCCTGGTGCCGCCACTCCTGGTTCGGGCCGGGCGGACGCTCGGGGCTCGAGGGTGGCGTCTCTACCGCCAGGTGGTCCTCCCGGCTGCGGTTCCCGGCTACGTGGCCGGGCTCCAGCAGGCCTGGGCCCTGGCCTGGCGGGCCCTCATGGCCGGTGAGCTGATCGTCACGGCGGGCGCCCAGGGGCTGGGCCACTTCCAGGAGGTGGCCAGGAATCAGTTCCAGGCGGACCTGGTCATCGCAACCATGGTCATCATCATCATCGTCGGCATGATCGTCGAGCTCGGGTTCAGCGCCTGGGACCGCCGGGTCCGGGGGAAACGGGGGCTGGTGACCGCCTGATTCAATCCGGCTCGGACGCGAGGGTGGCCGGGGAGGGCTCCGGGCCGGGTGCGGCGGGTTCGGTGGGGGAGAGGAGCCCGGCCAGCAGCAGGACCAAGCCGGTGCCGATCCCCAGGAACGCCCCCGGGGCGGGGGAGAGGAAGAGAGCGTCGTTGGTGGCCCAGAGCGCGATCCCCGTGAACTGGAGCGTGGTGATCACGCCGATGGCCATGACCAGCGCTCCGGT
>JBOGWD010000411.1:0-1899 GCA_050693275.1 Actinomycetota bacterium
GGGCCGTCCACGGCATCGACCGGGCCACCGGGAAGCCGTACGACGCCCTGGATCCCGACCTCCTGCTCTGGGTCCACGCCTGTCTCGTGGACAGCGCCCTCTTGTTCGAGCGGCTGACGGTGGGCCGGCTGTCCGCGGCGGAACGGGAGCGGTTCCACCGCGAGCAGATGGTTCCGGCCGAGCTCCTCGGCCTGCCCCGCGAGCGCATCCCCGCCACCGTGGCGCAGCTGCGCTCCTACATCGCCGACGTCGTGGCCGGCGACGCGCTCCTGGTGACCGACGCGGCCCGCCGGGTGGCCCAGCTCGTCCGGACCCCGCCCCGAGACGCGGAGTGGCGTCCGGTGCTCGGAGCGGTCTCGTGGTGGGCGTTCGGGACGCTGCCCGGGCGCCTGCGGGCCATGTACGGTGTGGGATGGGGTCCCGGAAGAGCGATGCTGCTGCGCGCGTCGCTGGCGGCGCTGCGGGCCGGCCGCCCGGCCATCCCCCGGAGGTTCCGGTGGATCCTCCCCGCCCAGCAGGCATCGGCGCGGAGCCGGCTCGCCGCCTGACGTCCGGTGGCGTACCCTTCCGCCATGGGGAAGGGTGACGGGCGCCGCGAGCTCCGGCATCGGCTGGCGGTGGCTCGCGGAGCGGAGCCCGCCGACGTCGCCCTCACCGGTGGTCGGGTGCTCTCGGTGTTCACCGGCGAGCTCCTCGACGCGGACGTCGCCGTCGCCGGGGAGCACGTTGCCGGGGTGGGTCGGTACGAGGGCCGGGAGACCGTCGACTGCTCCGGCCTGACGCTCCTGCCGGGCTTCATCGATGGGCACATGCACCTCGAGTCGACCAAGCTGATGGTCGACCAGTTCGCCCGGGCCACCCTTCCGTGGGGCACCACCACTGTCGTCCTCGACCCGCACGAGATCGCCAACGTCTTCGGGCTTCGAGGGGTGCGGGAGCTCCTCCGAGCCGCCGAGGGCGTGCCGTTCGACTACTTCGTCATGGTGTCCTCCTGCGTGCCGGCCAGCCCGTTCGAGACCAGCGCCGAGACGATCACCGCCGACGACGTCGAGTGGTTCCTGGCGGAGGAGCCCCGGGCCCTGGGCGTCGCCGAGATGATGAACTTCCCGGCGGTGGTCGCCGGCGAGGATGACGCCGTGGCCAAGATCGAGGTGGCCCGGCGGATGGGCCGGCACATCGACGGGCACGCCCCGGCGCTCTCCGGTCCGGCGCTCAACGCATACCTGGCGGCCGGCGTCCGGAGCGATCACGAGTGCACGTCGCTGGACGAGGCCCTGGAGAAGCGCCGGCTGGGGATGTGGATCATGATCCGGGAGGGCTCGGCCGCCCGGAACCTGGAGTCGCTCCTGCCGGCGGTGCTGGAGCACGGCCCGGCCAACACGATGCTGGTGACCGACGATCGCGAGCCGGACCACCTCCTGGAGCAGGGCCACGTGAACGACATGGTCCGCAGGGCCGTCGCCCTCGGGTGTCCTCCCTCCGACGCGATCCTGATGGCCACCCTTCACCCGGCCCGGTACCACCGCCTCCACGAGCACGGTGCCCTGGCTCCCGGCTACCTCGCCGACATCGTGGCGGTGGAGGACCTGCAGCGGTTCCGCCCGGTGACGGTGTGGAAGCGGGGGCGCCGGGTGGCCGATGACGGCGAGGCCGTCGAGATGGCCCCGGTCGAGCCGCCGGCCTGGATGTGGGACAGCGTTCGGATCGGCCGCCTCGATGTCGCGGCCTTCCGCGTTCCCGCAGGAGGTCCCGTCCGGGTCATCGGGGTCGATCCCGGCGAGATCGTGACCCGAGCCCTGGTGGCCGAGCCGGGAACGCGGAACGGGGAGGCCGTGGCAGACCCATCCAGGGATCTGGCCAAGGTCGCCGTGATCGAGCGGCACCGGGAGACCGGCCGCA
>JBOGWD010000412.1:0-6296 GCA_050693275.1 Actinomycetota bacterium
GCGCCGCGGATCCGCTTCGTGGGCCGCACAGGACTCGAACCTGTAACCTTGGGATTAAGAGTCCCCTGCTCTGCCAATTTGAGCTAGCGGCCCAGGGTGGGTGAGCGAGGGGACTCGAACCCCCAACCTTCGGGACCACAACCCGACGCTCTAACCGATTGAGCTACGCCCACCACGCCCAGCGATTGTAGCAAGCGGCTAGGTCAGGCCGAGGGCTCCGGATCCCAGGCCGAGGAGCGCCCCGGCCAGGACCACCAGCGCCACGGGGACCCTGGCCAGCATGGCCGCCAGCGCCGCGGCGAAGATCGCCGCCCGGACCCAGCCGGCCAGGCCGGTCCTGCCCAGGTCCACGGCCGCCGCCAGGATGGCGCCCAGCGCCGCCGCGGTGACCCCCTCGACGAACGTCGTGACGGCCGGGCGCTCCCGGAACCGCCGGAGGAACGGGCCGCTGCCGGCCAGGACGGCCACGAACGAGGGGAGGAAGATCGCGGCCGTGGCCACGACCGCCCCCACCCACCCGTGCGCGGCGAACCCGACGAAGGTCGCGGTCATGGTGATCGGGCCGGGCGTGGCCTGGCCGATGGCCACCCCGTCGAGGAACTGGGACTCGGTGAGCCAGCCCCGGCCGACCACCTCCGGGGCCAGGAGCGGGACCAGGACCAGGCCGCCCCCGAACAGCAGGAGCCCGGTGCGGAGGAACACCCACGCCAGCGCGCCCAGGCCGCCCCCCGCCCCGGCGCCGACGACCGCCAGGACGGCCGGCATGCCCACGACGGAGGCGACCCGGCCGGCCAGGCCGGACACCAGCAGGCTGGCCAGGCCGGCGCCCAGGAGCACCAGCGGCGACAGGGCCGGGAAGGCCAGCGTCAGCCCGAGGCCCGCGGTGGCCAGCACGGGCTTCCGCCACCCGCCGATCATCCCGGCCCGGAGCCGCCACGCCGCCGCCAGCACTGCGGCCAGGGCGACGGCCTGAACGCCGGCCAGGAGATCCTCACGCACCTCGAACCCGCCGATCTCCACGTAGGCCCATGACAGGCCCAGGACCATCAGGAACGCCGGGAGCATGAACGCCAGGCCGGCGGCCAGGCCGCCGGCGAGGCCGGCCCGGAGGTACCCGACGTGGATGGCCACCTTCGGTGGAGTTCGGCCCCGGGATCAGGTTCGTCACCCCGAGGACGTCGAGGAAGTGCCGCTCGTCGATCCACCCTCGACGCCGGACCAGGTCGTCATGCATCGCCGCGATGTGTGCGGGGGGCCCGCCGAACCCGACCGTCCCAAGTCGGAGGAAGTACCCGACCACCTCCCCGACCCGGCCCATGCCGGGGAGAGCATACCGGCGCCTTCGCGTGCCCCGTTTGACCGGATTCCCCGAAGGGTGTTGGATGGCGCCTCGATGACCCGATCGGACCGAATGCTCAGGGCGCTCCTCGGCGCCGGCCTGCTGCTCGTGGCGTCTCCGGCCATCCCTCGAACCGCCGAGGCCGCGCCCCGGTGCTTCGGGAAGAAGCCCACCATCGTGGGCACGGGGGGCCGGGACGTGATCCGGGGGACGCCGCGGCGGGACGTGATCGTGGCCCTGGGCGGCCGGGACATGATCCTGGGCAGGGCGGGCCACGACCTGATCTGCGCGGGAGGAGGCAACGACACGATCCGGGCCAAGAAGGGGAACGACCGCATCAACGGCGGCCCGGGCGGGGACATCGCGTTCGGACATTCGGGTGACGACGAGCTGATCGGGAAAGGTGGGGGAGACGCTCTCATCGGGGGCCCCGGCAACGACCGGATGCTGGGAGGACAGGGGTTCGACGTCATGGTCGGGGGCGCGGGGGACGACCTGTACGACGGCGGGGGCAACCCGTTCGACACCGCGTCGTTCGAGCGTTCCCCCGTGGGGGTCGTGGTCGACCTGAACGTGGTCGCTCCCCAGGACACGGGAGAAGGCCTGGACACGATCGTCGCCACGGAGGGGGTCGCCGGCTCTCGGTTCGACGACGTGCTGACCGGTCAGGATGTGCCGAGCGCGACCGGCAACGGGCTCTTCGGCCTCCAGGGCACCGATCAGCTCTTCGGCCTGGACGGCGACGACGTGCTGGAGGGCGGCTCCGGCAACGACAGGGGCGGACCGGGGATCGGCCTCCTGAACGGCGGGGCGGGCAACGACTTCGTGTTCGGTCAGGATGGCGACGACGACCTGTACGGAGAGGCCGGCAACGATGTGCTGGATGGCTTCGAGGGCGCGGACTTCGGGAGCGGCGGTCCCGACCTCGACCAGTGCTTCGACATCGAGACATTCGACACGCCGCCCCCGGAGGAGCTCCCCCCGGGCGACACGTGCCAGCCCGGGGCCCCGCGGATGCGCGACCTCCCGCGCCCGGCGGCCCGGTGGATGTCGATAGGCGCCGGCGTGCTCGAGGTGGCAGGAAGGTCCTAGGGACCGGTCGCCGGCTCCACGGACACCGACAGGTCCACGCCCTCGGCGGTCAGGTCGTCGAGGAACCGCTGCGCGTCGAACGCTCGCTCGGGCGGATGGGCCCCCGGCGGGACCCGGCCGTCGGCCAGCCACCGGACCGCCACAGCGATAGGGATCGATGTCCCGAACGCCCCGGCCCCGATGCCCTCGGGCGTCGGCCGGAACATGGCCCGGCCGAGGAACCTGGCCGGGCGGCCGCCCATCGATCCGGCGGCGTTGACATCCAGCACCTCGACATCGCGGGGAGGCCCGTCCGGCGCTGGCAGCCGGGGGCCAGGAGCGCGCGGAGCACCTCACGGGGGACGGCCCCGCCTGTGGGTGTCTCGAGCAGCTCCTCCGAGGCCAGGCCGAGGTCGACCAGGACCCGGAACCCGTCGGCGATCTTCGGCGGGAGCGCCAGCCGCCACCGGACGTCCTGGACGCCCTCGATGGTGTCCGGGAGCGTGGCCGGCTCGGAGTGGAGCGTGTAGAAGGCCTCCATCTCGCCGAGGGGCTCGGGGAACAGGTAGCGGATCGCGCCGGAGGCCGCCGGAACCTCCCTCATCTCGCCGTCCTCGAACACCACGGCCGGCTGGGTGAGCTCGTCCAGGATCGTATCGGCGGAATAGGGAACGCCGAACCCGCCGTCGACCTCGACGGCGCCGTCGACGATGTCGACGCTCCGGACCTCGTCCAGCCGATCCGCGGCCAGCCGGGCCAGGACGTTGGAGATCCCCGAGCAGCACCCGATCCCCAGCACCGCCGGCACGCCGGCCTCGAGGAACCGTGCGTCGAGCTCGAGCTGACGCAGCGTCATGTGGAACAGGCCGCCGAGGTCGGCGTAGGGGACCCGGGCCTCCAGGGCGGCCTCCATGGCCTCGAGGTTCAGCCGGTACGGGATGCACGCGGCGACGGCATCCGACCCCTTCAGGGCCCCGGGGAGGCCGGGATCGCCGATCCCCACGGCTCGGGCCTCCCCGCCGACCGCCCCGGCCACCGCCGTGGCCCGCTCTCCGTCGGGATCCAGGATCAAGGAGGTCGACGCCGGTGCGACGTCTCAGGAGTCGTGCCGTGGCCGAGCCCATGACCCCGGCGCCGAGGACGGCGATCCGCATGCCGGGGAGCATACGGGAGCCCGACCGCGCCCTGACGAGGAGGAGGCGACCGGCAAAGGGCGCTATCCTCGCCCTGTCATGGCCCAGATCCTGGTGGCCGAGGACGACCCCCGGATCCTGACGATGGTCCGGCAGCGCCTCCAGATCGAGGGCTTCGGGGTGGTCGAGGCCGGCGATCCCCAGGAGGCGTGGCGACGCCTGATCGAGGACGGGGCCGATGCCGCGCTCATCGATCTGACCCTTCGGAGCGAGACGGACGGCTGGCGGCTGATCGGCACCGTTCGCGACGACGGTCGGTTCGTCAGACTGCCGATCGTGGTCATGACGGGAACCCCTCGGGCGGAGGTCGAGGAGAAGGTCAGGTCCCTCGGATGCGGGTTCCTGGCCAAGCCGTTCCTGCCCGACGACATGGTGGCCAGCCTCCGCATGGCCATGGGCGGGGCGCTCCGGAAGGTCGAGGTGACGATCCTGCTGGCCGCGCTCAGGATCGTGGGCACCGTCCACCTCACCACCGAGCACTCCCGTTTCTCGGACTCGTGGGAGGTCCTGATGGCCGACGGGCGCTCGTTCATCCCCATCACGGAGGTGAAGGTGTCGCTCCCGGACGGCTCGAACCCGGCCGAGGTGCCCTTCCTCCAGGTGAAGAAGGCGGACATCCTGGCCGTGTACCCCGCCGACCGTCCCTGAGCCCGGAAATGGCGTTCCGGTCTCCGGCCCGCTAGGCTTGGTGCCCGGACCAGTCACAAGGGGGTGACCTGGTGGGCTCCGCGTTCAACGCCGTCCGCGGGTTCTACGAGCAGGCAGCGGAGCGCCTCAGCCTGGAGCTGTCGCTCCGGGAGGCGCTCGCCACGCCGGCCCGAGAGATCGCCGTTCAGCTTCGCGTTCCGACCAAGTACGGGGGCTTCCGGGTGTTCCGGGGCTGGCGGGTCCAGTACAACAACGCCCGGGGCCCGTTCAAGGGCGGGATCCGCTTCCATCCGGACGTCTCGCTCGATGAGATCCGGACCTTCGCCGCCCTGATGACCTGGAAGACCGCCCTGATGAACATCCCGTTCGGGGGGGCCAAGGGAGGGGTTCGGGTCGATCCCAAGCTCCTGTCCGAGCCGGAGCTCGAGCGCCTGTCCCGGGCCTACATGCGGGGCATCGCCGACGTGATCGGTCCGCAGGTGGACGTCCCGGCCCCCGACGTGAACACCACGCCCCAGATCATGGGATGGATGGCCGACGAGTACTCGCGGAAGTACGGCCCCAACCCCGCGGTGATCACCGGCAAGCCGGTGGTGCTGGGAGGGTCGCTGGGACGCGACGCGGCCACCGGTCGAGGCTCGGCGATCTGCCTGGAGCGTCTGGTCAAGGCCCGCGGCTGGGTCCGGGAGGAGACGCCGGTGGCCATCGAGGGGTACGGCAATGCCGGATCGTGGCTGGCCGTGATCCTCGAGGAGCTCGGCTACCCGGTGGTGGCGGTCTCCGACACCCGGGGAGCGATCTTCGCCGACGGGGGCCTTCCGGCGAGCCGGGTCCTCGACCACAAGCAGGAGACGGGCTCGGTGGAGGGTTTCCCGGGATCGGAGGGCATCGCCGGCGAGGACATCATCGGGATGGACTGCGCGGTGCTGGTCCTGGCGGCGCTGGAGGAATCGGTCCACGCGGAGAACGCGGACCGGGTGAAGGCCCAGGTCATCGTGGAGACGGCCAACTACCCGGTGACGCCGGAAGCCGACGAGACCCTGGCCGATCGCGGGATCATGGTCGTGCCCGACATCCTGGCCTCCGGGGGCGGGGTGGCGGTGTCGTACCTCGAGTGGGTCCAGGACCTCCAGCGGGAGCAGTGGGACGAGGAACGCGTCAACGAACGGCTGGCCGAGCTGATGGGGGCCGCCACCGACCAGGTGGTGGCCCGGGCCGAGGTCGAGGGCATCAGCCTCCGCGAGGCCGCGTACCTGATCGGCGTGGGCAGGGTGGCCGAGGCCGAGGTTGCCCGGGGCTTCCGTTAGGCGCGCCGGGAGGGATTCGAACCCCCGACCCGCGGCTTAGAAGGCCGCCGCTCTGTCCACTGAGCTACCGGCGCCCGAGTCCATTGTACGGACCGGCCCGAGGCGGCGCCCCGCTCTTGACGAGGCACGCTCGATGGCGAACGTGCCCCGGTCCTGACGATCGGGATCCCGGGAACCCGACGGTGATGACGGTCGACTGGGAGAGCTCCTGGGTCGGAGCGGGTGAGGGGAATCGAACCCCCATCACCAGCTTGGAAGGCTGGGGCTCTACCATTGAGCTACACCCGCGAGGCCTCCCAACTGTAGCAACCCGGGGCCGTACGATAGCCCCGCCGGGGCGTGGCGCAGCCTGGTAGCGCGCGTGCTTTGGGTGCACGAGGTCGCCGGTTCGAGTCCGGCCGCCCCGACCAGGGAAAACCGCAGGTCAGCGGCCTGCGGGACCCCACACCGGCCTCCCTCCTCCCGCTCAAGGCGAGCTCGAGCCGTCCCGATGACCTAGGGAGAAGGACCGACCCCCTTCGGGAGGCGAACGCGTGAGCGAGCACACCGGCCGGATCCTGGTGGTCGAGGACGACCGCTCGGTCGGCAAGGTCGTTGAGGTGTCCCTCGGTCTGGCCGGCCACGAGGTCGACCTGGCCACGGACGCGGTGGCGGGCGAGGCCGCCCTGCGGCGGAACGGCCACTCGTTGGTCATCCTGGACGTGAACCTCCCCGGCGGGACCGGCCTGGAGCTGCTTC
>JBOGWD010000413.1:0-4239 GCA_050693275.1 Actinomycetota bacterium
TCGAGGCGGCTCTCCAGATCGCGTTCTACGCCACCACCCGGACATACCGGCCGGTGCTCGACCTCCACGGCTTCGGCGAGCTCACCGGGGCGCTCCGGGAGGCGTTCGCCCGGGGCGACCTGGCGGAGATGGCCCGGATCGCCATGCCGATGGTCGACACGTACGCGGTGGCCGGGCCCGAGGACGAGTGCCGGGAGCGGCTGGCCGCTTTCGATGGCCTGGTCGACCGGGTCCTGCTCGGCGGGGCGTGGGTTGGTCCCGACCAGGAGGCCCTGGCCGAGAACTACCGACGGATCCTCCACACGTTCCGCCCCGCGGCCTGAGGCGACCGGTGCCGTTCCTCCAGCGGCTGGACGGCCGCCGCCTGTACCAGGAGCTGCACGGCCCGGAGGGAGGGGAGCCGTTGATCCTTCTCGAGGGTCTCGGCCGGGACATCCCGGGCTGGCGTCGGAACATCCCCCGGCTGGCCTCCGAGCTCCGGCTCGTGGCCTACGAGTTCCGAGGGAACGGCCGCTCCAGCGCGGGGGACGGGCCGATGACGATGGCCACGTTCGTGGACGACACGGTGGCCCTCCTCGACCACCTCGGGATGGAGCGGGCGCACCTCTACGGCCTATCGTTCGGGGGGATGGTGGCCCAGGAGCTCGCCCTCGCACATCCGGACATGGTTCGCTCGCTGATCCTGGCGTGCACCCACGCCGGCGTCCGGCATGCCGTGCCGGTGCGAGCCAGCGTCCCCAAGCACCGCCCGCGGAAGGCCCTCTATTCGGAGCGACATCTCCGGGAGCATCCCGACCAGGTGGCCGAGGACCTCGCCGCCGGGACCCCGCAGGCCCCGGACGTCGCCCTCCGGCAGTGGGAGGCCATGCGGGACTTCGACGCGTACGATCGGCTCCCGTCCCTGCGCGTGCCCGCCCTGGTGCTGCACGGCACCGAGGACCGAACGATCCACCCGGACAACGCCCGGATCCTGGCCGAACGCATCCCGGGAGCCCGACTGGTCCTGCTCGGGGGCGCCGGGCACGTCTACCACGCGGAGCAGCCGGAAGCCGCTGACGGGATCGTGCTGGAGTTCGTCCGGAGCGCTAGGGCGTGAGGTCCTCGCCGGGTCGGAGGTGGGGCGGCGTGGGGATCTCCTCGGTGGAGTGGGGCACGGCGCCGACGGCAGCCTTTCGACGCTCCTCCTCCTGCTCCTTCCGCTCGGCCTCGCGCTTCTCCTCCTCGACACGCTCCCGGTCGGCCCGCTCGGCCTCGACCTTCGTTCGCTCCTCCTCGATCGAGGGGATCTCCATCTCCCCGTCCACGAAGGCCTTCAGCTCCTTGCCCTCCAGCACCTCGCGAACCATGAGCAGCCCGGCCAGCCGGTCGAGCAGCTCCTTCTTGCCGTCGAGGATGTCGCCGGCCCGGTCGCGAGCCTCGGTGACGATCCGGGAGACCTCCTGGTCGACGATGCGGGCGGTCTCCTCGCTCATCTCGGGTCGCTCGCCGGGGAACAGGACCCGCCCGTCGGCGCCCCGGAAGCCGTCCCGGCCGAACGAGAGCGGGCCGAGCTTCGGGCTCATCCCGTACTCCACGACCATGGCCCGGGCGATCTCGGTGGCTCGCTCCAGGTCGTTCTGAGCGCCGGTGGAGACCTGGCCGAACGCGATCTTCTCGGCGGTTCGCCCGCCCAGCAGGATGGCCAGCCGGTCCTCGAGCTCGGGCTCGGTCATCAGGTACCGATCCTCCAGGGGGCGCTGCATGGTCATGCCGAGCGCGGCCGCCCCTCTGGGGATGATGGAGACCCGGTGGACGGGGTCGGCGTTGGGAACGGTCAGCGCCACCAGCGCGTGCCCCATCTCGTGGAAGGCCACGATCTCCCGTTCCTTCTCGCTCATCACCCGGCTCTTACGCTCCAGGCCGGCCACCACTCGGTCGATGGCCTCCTCGAGCTCGGGCATCCCCACCTCGTCCTTCTCGCGCCGGGCCGCCAGCAGGGCCGCCTCGTTGACCACGTTGGCCAGGTCGGCGCCGGTGAATCCCGGGGTGCGGGCGGCGATGACCCGGAGATCCACGTCCTGGCCGAGAACCACGCCCCGGGCGTGCACCTGGAGGATCGCCTCGCGACCCTTCAGGTCCGGCCGGTCCACCACGACCTGCCGGTCGAAGCGCCCCGGCCGGAGAAGCGCGGGGTCGAGGACGTCGGGGCGGTTCGTGGCGGCCATGATGATCACGCCCTTGGAGGCGTCGAACCCGTCCATCTCCACCAGGAGCTGGTTGAGGGTCTGCTCGCGCTCGTCGTGCGAGCCGAACCCCGCTCCCATGGCGCCGCCCCGGGTCTTGCCGATCGTGTCGAGCTCGTCGAGGAAAACCAGGCACGGGGCCCGCTCCTTGGCCTGCTGGAACAGCTCGCGGACCCGCGCCGCGCCGAGCCCCACGAACATCTCCACGAACTCGGAGCCCGACATGAAGAAGAACGGCACCTTGGCCTCACCGGCCACGGCCCTGGCCAGCAGGGTCTTCCCGCACCCGGGCGGGCCGAGGAGCAGGACTCCCTTGGGGATCCGACCCCCGAGCCGCTGGTACTTCTTGGGGTTCTCCAGGAACGCCACGATCTCCCCGAGCTCCTCGACGGCCTCGTCCACGCCGGCCACGTCGGCGAAGGTCGTCTTGAGGTCCTTGCGGTCGTAGATCTTCACCCCGCGTTTGCCGAGGTTGAGGGCCCCCGCGGCGCCGCCTCCGGCCATCCGGCGGAACACGAACCCCCAGATGGCCACGAGCACGAGGATCGGAAGGATCCACGAGAACAGGAAGTTCGAGAACGCGCTGGGTTGCTGGCCGGTGAACTCGACGCCGTTCTCCTGGAGGAGGGTCTGCAGCTCCTGGTCTTCCACCCCGGGGATCCGGGTGGCCACGAATCCCGGCCCCTCCTCGCCGCGCAGCTGCCCGGTGACCTGGGTCTCGGAGATGGCCACCTCCTCGACCTGTCCCTCCTCCACCAGGGTCAGGAATCGTGAGTAGTTGAGCTCTGCGGGCTGGGGAACCAGGGCGATCTGGAGCACGTAGAGGACTAGGATCCCCAGCAGGATGTAGCCCAGCGTGAAACGCCACCGGCGACGGTCCCCGCCGCCGGATCCGAAATCGAACCCCTGCCAGCGCCCCGGGCGCTTCTCTTCGTCCCCCACGTGGTCCTCCAGTCCCGGGCGAACCCGGGCCGTCCCACCAATGTTCCCACATCGGGGCGGTATCCTCTCGGCGTGAGCGAACGGGCGGAGCATGTGGTCGACCAGCAGCGCCTGGACGAGCGGTTCGAGCGTGAGGCCATCCCGCTCCTGTCGGAGATGTACGGGGCGGCCCTCCGCCTGACCCGCAACCCGTCCGACGCCGAGGACCTCCTCCAGGAGACCTACCTCAGGGCCTATCGGGGGTTCGCCTCGTTCAAGGAAGGCACGAACCTGCGGGCCTGGTTGTACCGGATCCTCACCAACGCCTTCATCAACGTGTACCGGAAGCGTCAGCGGGAGCCCCAGACCGTCTCCGACAGCGACGTCGAGGAGTGGTACCTCTACGACAAGCTCGGGGCCGAGGGGGCGGAGGCCTCGGCCGAGACGCAGGTCCTCGAGGCCCTGCCCGACGAGGACGTCCAGGAGGCCCTGGCCGGCCTCCCCGATCAGTTCCGGATGGCCGTGCTCCTGGCGGACGTGGAGGGCTTCAGCTACAAGGAGATAGCCGAGATCCTGGACGTTCCGATCGGGACGGTGATGTCGCGACTCCACCGGGGAAGAAGGGCCCTGGAACGGCGGTTGTGGGATGTGATGCGTGAACGGGGTCTGGTGACCTGATGGACTGCGAGCAAGCCCTACACGAGCTCGAGGCGTACCTCGATGGCGAGCTGGCCGAGGGGGGCCGGGTCGAGGTGGAGCGCCACCTGCTTGGGTGCGCCAGCTGCTTCGATCGGAGCGAGTTCCGGCTTCGGGTCAGGCAGATCGTCCGCCGCAAGTGCGGGGTCGAGGCGGACCTCCCCGCGACGATGGCCGAGCGCATCCGGGGCCTGATCGCCGCCGAGGCCGAGCCCGACGAACGTCCCGGGAACTAAACCGACCCCCCTGTTCGCGTCGAATACCCATGCAGAGGGGGCGGGCCCCGGATGGGCCCGGCGACGATGAAGGGAACCAGACCGGGGCGGATGCCCCGCCCGTCCAGGACCGTAGAGGGCCACCGAGTGTGCGAGGCGCCCGACTGCACGACCCAGCTCTCCAG
>JBOGWD010000414.1:0-2323 GCA_050693275.1 Actinomycetota bacterium
GACCGCCGAGGAGCTTGTCCAGCTTGCGGGCTTCGACCGAGCCAGGGTGGAGGACCTGGCCGTCAGTCCGGACGGGACCCGCGTGATCGGCACCGGTGGCGACGGGACCGTGCTGTTGTGGGACTCCCCCACCGGGACCGTCGTGCGTGAGCTCCACCGTGGGGGCGCCGCATCCTTGGGAGCGAGGTTCAGTCCCGACGGGCGTCGCGTCGTCACTGGCGACGTGGAGGGAAACGCGACGGTCTGGGAGGCCGAGACCGGAACGCGGCTGGTCGTCATCGACGCGCACGATCGGGAGATCTTCGCGGTGGCCTTCAGTCCCGACGGGGAGAGGATCGCTACGGGAGGCGTGGATGAGGTGGCCAAGGTCTGGGACGCGGAGAGCGGGGCGATGCTGGCGAAGATGGTGCGGCACCAGGACAACATCAATGCGGCCGCCTTCAGCCCGGACGGGAGCCGTGTGTTCACGGCCGGCGAAGACGGCGTCCTGAAGGTCTGGGACGCGGCCACGGGACGTGAGCTTCGGGCCATCAGCGGTCACGCGGCCGGCTTGATGGACGTGGTGTTCAGCCCGGACGGCACCCGGATCGCCACCGCGGGGCGAGACGGAACGATGCGTCTCTGGGACCCCGAGACCGGGCAGGAACTCCTGGTTCTGGCGGGCCACCGGAGCGGTGTCTCCGCGGTGGCCTTCAGCCCCAAAGGGAACCGACTGGCCGCCGCGGGCGAGGACGGGAGCATACGGCTCTACACGCTCTCCATCGAGGAACTCATCGAGCTCGCGAACGACCGTGTGACCCGCTCGTTGACGGACCAAGAGTGCCGCCAGTACGTGCACGTGGATGGCTGCGCGCGGAAGTCTTGAGTAGTTGGGGGGAGTGCGGTTCGAGACTGTGGGCCCGGTGAACCTCAAGGGGGTCGCAGGCCGGTGACGCTCTACCGGGCGTTCGAGGAGCGCGGTCGGCCGTGAGACGGGTAGCCGCGACGATCCTCCTCGCCGCCTTCATTCCGGTCTCGTGCACGTCGGGTCCGGGAAACGGGGCCGCCCGAGAGGCCGCCCCGGGGACCCCCGCCCCCCTCGGAGCCACGCCGGAACCGACGGTCACGGCCGGGACCAGCCCGGAAGCTCCCGCGCCGGAGGATGCCCGGCCCCGGTTCGCCGGCCGCATCTCGAAGGTGCCGGGCTCCCTCCTCCGCGAGATGCGCGGGACCACGTGGAAGCCGGGATGCCCGGTCCCCCTCGCGGATCTCCGTCTGCTCCGGTTCAACTACTGGGGCTTCGACGGCGAGGTTGGCCGGGGGCCGATGGTCGTGCACGAGGACGTGGCCGCGGACGTGCTGTGGGTGTTCGGGCGGCTGTTCAAGGCCCGGTTCCCCATCAAGCGCGTCGCGCTGACGAGGGAGTTCGTGCCCGAGGAGTTCGAGCCGCGGATCTCGAGCCCCCGGAGCGTGACGGCCTCGTTCAACTGCCGCCCGGTGATCACGCCCCTCGGCCCGGGTGAGGATTTCTCACAGCACTCCTACGGGCTGGCCATCGACATCAACCCCGTCCAGAACCCCTTCGTCACGACGGGCGGCTTCGTCCGGAACCGGATGGCCCGTCCCTACCTGGACAGGGGCAGGCGGCTCACCGGGATGATCCACGACGGCGACGTGGTGGTTCGCTCCTTCGCCGCCGTCGGCTGGTCATGGGGCGGCCACTGGAGCGGCGGCAAGGACTACATGCACTTCTCCCGCTCCGGTGGCTGAGGCATCCTCGACCCTCACCCCGCTACGGACCGGGGCCGTAGGAACAGCTCCGCCCCCTCTTCGGTCTGGCGGGCATCCAGCACCGCCTCGTCCAGGGGGTCCGACAGCTCGGGCGCCACGAACACGTCGAGTCCCGAGGCGTTCCCCTCGGCATCGCCCTCCGTCGGGCCGGCGACGGGCTGAAAGCTGATCGCCGGCTCGCCGGCAGGGCCCTGGACCGGCTGGATCCGGACGGCGGACCCCGGCACCTCCGGGGCCTCGACGGCCTGTCGCAAGATGGAGGCCGCGGCCTCGGTCACCTGAAGCATCACCCTCACTCCTTCCGATATGTCCCGAACTTCCTCGTTACCCCACCCTCGGGGGATTACACGGTGGACGGATTGCCGGGCTCGCTCAGGTTGGGGGCAGCGTCCCGGGCCCGGGCGACCCGGACGGAGCCGGGTCTCTCGACGGGCCCCCACAGCCTCCGCTGCTACCATGGGGTCGACTCGAAAGAGGGTGTGGAGTTGGCTGGAACCTCGACGATGCTCGCTCTGGGGACGGAGGCGCCCGACTTCGCCCTGCCCGACGTGAC
>JBOGWD010000415.1:0-3023 GCA_050693275.1 Actinomycetota bacterium
GTCGGCCCGCCCGGCCACGGTCTTGACGGCGTCCTGACGGTTCTGGGTGGCGTAGCAGATGTCGTCGCGCGGCGGCCCCTGGATGCTCGGGAACCGCTCACGGAGCACGTCGATGATCTCGTTGGTCTCGTCGACCGAGAGCGTGGTCTGGGACAGGTACGACACCCGGTCGGTGTGGGGGACGTCCACGACACGGGCCTCCTCGACGTCGCCGACCAGCCGGATGTGCTCCGGGGCCTCGCCGCTGGTCCCGACGACCTCTTCGTGGCCCTCGTGGCCGATCAGCAGGATCGTCGAGTCGTCCTGGGCGAATCGCCGCGCCTCGAGATGGACCTTGGTCACCAGCGGGCACGTGGCGTCGATCACCCGGAGCTGCCGCCTGGCAGAGTTCTCGTAGACCTCCGGGGCGACCCCGTGTGCGGACAGGACCACGGTGGATCCCTCCGGGACCTCCGTCTCCTCCTCGACGAAGACCGCGCCCTTGCGCTCCAGGTCCCGGACCACGTGGATGTTGTGGACGATCTGCTTCCGGACGAACACGGGAGGGCCGTGCAGGCGGAGCGCTCGCTCCACGATGTCGACGGCCCGGTCGACCCCCGCGCAGTAGCCTCGCGGGGCCGCCAGGAGAACCCGCTTCAGCGTCCCTTCCATCACACCCATGCTACCGCTCGGCGCCTGGCACGACCGGCATGGGCTCGATAGGGTGATCGGCGATCCCCATGCCCTCCGTCCGTACCCGCGTGCCCCGATTCCGCTCCGGCACGGCTCGCGCCGCGTCCACGCTGGTCGCCCTGCTCATCGTGGCCTTCCCCACCCAGGCCCATGAGATCAAGGGGTGGTGGAAGCACGATCCCTCCTTCTGGCGTCACGACTTCCGGGCCCACCGGGAGCTCCGCCAGGTCCACCGCCACTGGCACGAGGGACACCGGCGCCCGAAGCGCGCCGGCCCGCGGCTCGAGCGGTGGAAGCGCCGCCACGCACGCATGCACCACCTCCGCCTGGACCACCCGCACCAGGGGGACCACTTCCACCACGCCACCGCCCGCCGGGCGGGCCAGGCCTCCTGGTATGACCTCGAGGGGGAGACGGGTTCCTGCGGCGAGCCGCTCCACGGCCGCTACGCCGCCCACCCGACGTGGCCCTGCGGCACCCTGGTGTCCGTCCGGACCGCGGACCGGTACGTGTTCGTCCGGGTGATGGACCGCGGCCCGAGCACCGACGGCCGGGTCGTCGACCTGGCCAGGCGGGCGTTCAAGCACCTGGCCCCGCCCTCGAAGGGCCTGGTCGACGTGAAGGTGTACCGCCTGGAGGCCTAACAGCCCGTTAGTCCGTGGCCAGAGCCCGGGAGATGACCAGGCGCTGGATCTCGCTGGTGCCCTCGAAGAGCGTGTAGATCTTGGCGTCCCGGTACCACTTCTCGACAGGGAAGTCCTTGATGTAGCCGTACCCGCCGAGGATCTGCACGGCCTGCTCGGTGACCCACACCGCGACCTCGGAGGCCTTCAGCTTGGACATGGACCCCTCGGCCTGGTCGAACTCCACGCCGTTCTTGGCCATCCACGCGGCTCGCCAGGTGAGCAGCCGGGAGGCGTCGACCTCCAGGGCCATGTCGGCGAGCTTGAAGGCGATCCCCTGGTGATCGACGATCCGCTTCCCGAAGGTCTCCCGCTGCTTGGCGTACTCGATCGAGTACTCCAGGGCCGCCCGGGCGATCCCCAGCGCCTGCGCCGCCACCGACGGCCGGGTCATCTCGAAGGTCTTGAGCGCGTGGTGCTGTCGCGTCCCTCCCGTCCTGGCCCGCTCGAGCTTCGACTCCAGCCGTTCCATCCCGCCGGACACGTTCTCCAGGGGGACCCGGCACTCCTCCAGCACCACCTCGGCCGTGTGGGAGGCCCTGATCCCGAGCTTCCTCTCCTTCTTGCCCTGGGACAGCCCGGGCGTGTCGGGACCGACGATGAACGCGGCCTGGCCGCGGTGGCCGAGGTCGGGGTCGACCGTGGCCACGACTACATGGACGTCGGCGATCCCGCCGTTGGTGATGAAGACCTTCCTGCCGTTCAGGACCCACTGGTCGCCGTCACGGGTGGCCGTGGTGCGGAGCGCCGAGACGTCGGATCCGGCCTGGGGCTCGGTGACCGCGAACGCACCGAGCCTGGGATCCTCCGGGGTTCCGATCATCTTCGGACCCCACTCGACGAGCTGCTCCGGCGTGGCCGAGTAGGCCAGGGCGGCCAGGGGCAGGCCGGTGCCGAAGATGCCCAGGCCGATCCCGGCGCACCCCCAGCAGGTCTCCTCCATGACCAGCGGGAGGATCAGGCCGCTCTGGTCCGGCGTGACCATCTCGGTCCAGAACTCGAGGGAGTACAGACCCACCTCGGCGGCCTTCTTCACCACCGGCCAGGGGAACTCCTCGCTCTCGTCGTACTCGGGGGCCGCCGGGCGGATCTCCCGTTCCGCGAAGTCGTGAGCCCACTTCCTTGTGGTGAGGTGGTCCTCGGTCAGCTGGAAATCCATCGGTCCTCCCGGCAGAATGTCCCGGCTCCGTATTCGACGCCGGTGGCGGCAATCCCTACCGACTGGTAGGTTACCATCAGGTAGGAAGGGGGTCAATTGGCCGAGGCGAAGACCGGGCCGAAGCGGCGGATGCGAGCGCCGGAACGGCGCAAACAGCTGCTTGAGGTGGCCCGGAAGGTGTTCGCCGCCCGCGGGTACCACGTGGTCACCATGGACGACGTGGCCCGCGAGGCCGGCGTGACCAAGCCGATCCTGTACGACCACTTCCGCTCGAAGCGCGACCTCTACCGGGATCTCCTCGAGGCCGACCTGGCCCGCCTGGGCGAGCGGCTCCGCGACGCGCTGGAGACCTCGCAGGGCAACCGGGAGCGGATCCGGAGTTCGTTCCAGACCTACTTCGACTTCGTCGACGAGGAAGGCGCCGGGTTCCGGCTGCTCATGCAGGAGGCCGTCGGGCCGGAGCGAGAGTTCCGGGAGATGCTGGCCCGGTTCCGGGACGAGGTCCTGGA
>JBOGWD010000416.1:0-2374 GCA_050693275.1 Actinomycetota bacterium
TGATCCGGGAGCGGCTCGACGGGGAGGGGGAAGTGGCGGAGGGCGGGCCGGAGCGGCCGGCCGCGGAGCCGGAGGACGAGATCGCGGAGCCCTCGACGGTGCTCGAGATGTCGGCCGAGGAGCTGGCTGCGGCCACCGGCGTCGACGTGTCGGTGGTGGACTCGCTGGCTTCGTTCGGCCTGTTGCGCCCCCAGCCCGCCGGCGGATCGGTCGTCTTCGGTGGGGATGACGTGCTCGTCCTGCGCATCGTCAAGGACCTGTTCAAGTTCGGCGTCGAGCCGCGCCACCTCACGATGTACCGGCACTTCGCCGACCGGGAGTCGTCCTTCTTCGAACAGATCGTGGTGCCGATCCTCCGTCAGCGGAACCCCGAGGCCAAGCGACTGGCCCGCGAGTCGCTGACGGAGCTGGCCGGCATCTCCCGGCGACTCAAGCAGGCGATGCTCCGGGCGAACCTGCGACATCTCGCCGGCTGAGGCCCGGCCGTATCCTGTCCGGACCAATGCGGCTCCTCCGCCCCGTGCTCGGCGCCTTCCTCGCGGTCGTCCTGGGCTCGCCGGCCGCGGGCCAGAGCGCGCCGCCGCCCACCCCCGTTCCTCCGGACGGCTCTCCGTCGCCGTACCCGACCGGCCTGGCGACCCCGCCGCCATCGACCCGCGACCCGAAGGTCGCCGCGACCTCGGCGGTCCTGGCGGACCTCGACTCGGGACGGGTGCTGTGGGAGCGCAACGGGAACGAGCCGCGTCCGATCGCCAGCGTCACGAAGATCATGACCGGCCTGCTGGTGGTGGAGGCGACCGATCCGGAGGAGTTCGTGACGGCCAGCCCGAACGCGGCGGCCCAGACCGGCGCGGAGCTCGGCCTCAGGGCCAGGGAGGCGCAGCCGGTCCGACAGCTCCTCATGGCCCTGCTCCTCCAGTCCGCCAACGACGCCGCGGTCGCCCTGGCGGAACACGTCGGGGGCAGCGTCGACGGCTTCGTCGACGGGATGAACCGACGGGCCCGCCGTCTCGGCGCGCGGGACACGGAGTTCGCCAGTCCCAACGGGCTGGACGACCGGGGCCATTCGACCGCGCGCGACCTCGCAGCGATCACCGCCGAGGCCTTCCGAGATCGGACCTTCGCCGATGTGGTGGCCACGAAGTTCCACAGGGTGCCGGACCCGGCGGGGGAGCCGCGGCGGATCCAGAACCGCAACGCGCTCCTGTGGCTCTACCCGGGGGCCACGGGCGTGAAGACCGGGTACACGGACGCCGCCGGCTTCTGCCTCGTGGCCACGGCCAAGCGCGACGATCTCCGGCTGGTGGCCGTGGTCCTGGGGGCGCCGGCGGCGCCGTGGTCCGACGCCGCCGAGATGCTCAACCACGGCTTCGAGACGTGGGAGCGACGCACGGTCGTCGACGAGGCGACCGGGCTCGATCCGATCGAGGTCGAGGGGCGCGAGGTGCCGGTTCGGGCGGACGGGCGGCTGTCGCTGCTGCTGCGCCGAGGTCAGGAGGTCGTGCTCGAGGTCCGAGCCGAGGGCGGGCTGTCCCTCCCCATCGCCGGGGGCGAGGACGTCGGCGAGGTCCTGGTCGAGGGCGACGGGGAGACCCTGGGCCGGGTCCGGGCGGTGGCGGCCGGCACGGTGGCCGACCCGTCCGCGCCGCCCGATGAGTACGAGCCGTGGTGGGAGCGGGCCTGGGACGCCGTGGCCGGGTTCTTCACTCGGTTGTGGCGGGCCATCTTCGGCGACTGAGACGACCCAAGACGATCCCGGCGGGACCGTCCTATGATCGGGCCGCGTGGAGGAGCAGGCCATCGTCCTCTTCACGGCCGGAGACATCCGGGGCCGCGTCGGCGCGCTCGGCGAGGCTATCACCCGGGACTACGCCGGCCGCGAGCCCGTCCTGATCTCCGTGCTCAAGGGCGGGGCGATGTTCCACGCCGATCTCCTGCGGGCCGTGGACATCCACGCCAGCGTCGACTTCATGTCGATCTCCTCGTACGGGGAGGGGAGCTCGGGCGTGGTGCGGATCATGAAGGACCTCGACCGCGACATCGGGGGGCGCCACGTCATCGTGGTCGAGGACATCGTGGACACCGGGCTGACCCTCACGTACCTGCTGTCCGCTCTCCGGTCCCGCGAGCCCGCCTCGCTGGAGGTGTGTGCCCTCCTCGACAAGTCCGCCCGTCGCATCACCCCGATCGACATCCGGTACCGCGGTTTCGACTGCCCGGACAAGTTCGTCCTCGGGTACGGCCTGGATTACGACGAGGTGTATCGGAACCTGCCCTTCATCGTGGCCGTGGAGAACGTTGACGCGCTGGCCGAGGACCCGATGGCGTTCACCTCGCTGCTCCAAGACGCGGGCGAGGCGTACCGGTAGCGCCC
>JBOGWD010000417.1:0-1341 GCA_050693275.1 Actinomycetota bacterium
GGGTCGCTGGGCTGGGCGCCGTTCTTCAGCCAGTGCAGGGCCCGCTCCTCGTCGATCTCGATCACGGAGGGGTGGGCCCGAGGGTGATACCGGCCGATGTTCTCGATGAACCGGCCGTCGCGAGGGCTCCGCGAATCGGCCACCACCACCCGGAAGTACGGCTGCTTCCGCTTCCCCATCCGCATGAGCCTGATCTTCACCATTCCGATCTCCTCTTCACATGCCGGGGATCTTCGGCAGCCCCGGGAGATTGGGGAGCCGCATCTTCCCTCCCGTGAGCCGCTTCATCATCTTCTTCGACTCGTTGAACTGCTTCAGCAGGGCGTTCACGTCGCCCACCGAGGTCCCGCTGCCCCGGGCGATGCGGGACCGGCGGCTCCCGCTGATGATAGCGGGGCTGCGTCGCTCCTCGGGGGTCATCGAGGAGATGATGGCCTCGGCCCGGCCGACCTGGCTCTCGTCGACCTCGACGCCCGATCCGAGCTGGGCGCCGCCCGGCAGCATCGCCAGGAGGTCCTGGAGCGGGCCGAGCTTGCGAACCTCCTGGAGCTGGGTCAGGAAGTCCTCCAGGGTGAACTCGGCCCGCACCATGCGCTCGGCGGCCTCCTTGGCCTGCTCCTCGTCCATGGTCCGCTCGGCCTTCTCCACCAGCGTCAGCACGTCGCCCATCCCCAGGATCCGGGAGGCCATCCGGTCGGGATGGAACGGCTCCAGGTCGGCGGGCTTCTCCCCGACGCCGGCGAAGTACACCGGCCGGCCCGTGACCTGAGTGACCGAGAGGGCCGCTCCACCGCGGGCGTCGCCGTCGAGCTTGGTGATGACGAACCCGGTCAGGTCGACCTCGTCCATGAACGCCCGGGCCTGCCGGACGGCGTCCTGTCCCACGGTGGCGTCGACGGCCATGAGCACGTGGTCCGGCTTGACCGCCGCCCGCACCCGTCCGGCCTCGCGCATCATCTCGGGGTCCACGTGCAGCCGCCCGGCGGTGTCGACGATCAGGACATCCCGGCTCTCCCGCGCGGCGTGCTTGAGAGCGCCCTTGGCCACCTTCACGGCATCCCTTCCCTCGGAGAGGACCGGCACCCCGATCTCCGCGCCGAGGGCGAAGAGCTGGTCCACCGCGGCCGGTCGCTGGAGATCCGCCGCGGCCAGGAGGGGCCGGCGACCCTTCTCCTTCAGGTGGAGGGCCAGCTTGGCGCAGGCCGTGGTCTTCCCCGAGCCCTGGAGGCCGGTCATCATCACCACGGCCGGATCGGCCGAGGGCACCACGAACGGCCGGTGCTCTCCGCCGAGGGTCTCGGTCAGCTCGTCGCGCACGACCTTCACGACCTGCTGGCCGGG
>JBOGWD010000418.1:0-1563 GCA_050693275.1 Actinomycetota bacterium
CGCCCGCAATGAGGGCACTCGAAGTCGCCGTACTCGACGAGCGTGACCGGCCCGCCCTCCGGCCCGCGGATGTGGTCGAGCTCCGGATCGACGGGGTCGACCAGATCCACCAGCGGCTCTGCCACATCCTTCCGCTCCCGAGCGACGAGCCGCTTCGGCAGATGCCCGATTACGCGGAACACGAGCCAACCGAGGGAGGCGGCGAGGGTAGAGGCAGCGAGGATGCCGATCTTCGCCTCCTCGAGGTCCTGGCCCTCGAAGGTGATGTCGGCGATGAGCAGCGAGACGGTGAATCCGATCCCCGCGACCGTCGCCGCACCGACGAGCGGCGGCCAGGGCAGGGTGAGCGGAAAACCTCCGAGGAAACGGCGGGTCACCAGCCAGGTCGCGCCGGCGATCCCGATCAGCTTGCCGCCGACCAGGCCGAACGCGATCCCCAGCGCAAGGGGGGAAGAGACGGCCCGGGCGAGCACCTCGCCGCTGATCTCCACCCCGGCGTTGGCCAGCGCGAAGATCGGGACGATCACGAGGCTCGTCCAGGGGTGGAATAGGTGCTGCAGTCGCTCGTTGGGCGAGATCGCCACGGTCAGCCCCCTGCTCGCCGTGCGCGCGTACGCGGGCGTGGGCTGCTCGCGGAACAGGCGCCACAGGTTCCCGGCTTGTTGGAGATCCTCCCGTGCGGGTGGATGGGCCGTGGCCAGGAGGCCCAGCGCGACGCCCGCGACGGTGGGATGCACGCCCGATGCGAGCATCGAGAGCCACACCCCGAGGCCGACGATGAAGTAGGGCACCCCGTGCCGGACCCCGGCGCGCCGCAGCATCAGCACGACGCCGAAGAGGCCGATGGCGAGCAGCAGAGCGAGCGGTGACACATCCTCCGTGTAGGCCAGCGCGACGACGGTCAGGGCACCGATGTCGTCCACGATCACCAGGGTGAGCAGGAACACGCGGATCCGAGCGGGGCAGCGTCGGCCGACCAGACCGAGAATGCCGAGGGCGAAGGCCGTATCGGTCCCCATCGGGATCCCCCAGCCCCTCGCGGACGGCTCACCGGCGTTGAAGGCGAGGTAGATCAGCGCCGGTGCGGCCAGGCCCCCGATCGCGGCGAGGACGGGGGTGGCGACGCGTCGGCGCTCCCGCAGCTCCCCCATGTCGAGCTCCCGTCTGATCTCGAGCCCCGCCACGAAGAAGAAGAACACCATGAGGCCGTCGTTGACCCAGTGGCGGAGGTCCAGGGAAAGCTCCGCACCGGCGAGGCGGAAGGACAGCTCGGTCGACCAGACCCGCTCGTAGGTCGACCCCCATGGAGAATTCGCCCAGAGCAGCGCACCGACCGTGGCCGCGAGCAGGACGACGGCGCTGGCGTTCTCGGTGGCGATGAAGTCCCGGATCGGCGCTGCCAGGTTGCGAACCCAGGCGGTCCGCTCGGTGAACGGACGCCCACCTCGGCCTTCAAGGAGAGGATCCACGGCTGCCCTCAGATCGGTGGGTGAGTGTGGCGTCGATCCCAGTACGCTGGGGATCCCTTACGCTCGGCCTCGCTCACAGCCTTTGGTCCGGTCC
>JBOGWD010000419.1:0-14319 GCA_050693275.1 Actinomycetota bacterium
CGTGCCTCCTCTCCGGCCGAACGCGCGGCCGCTCCGGCCGTCCCCCGGAAGCACGACGCCCCCGGCCCTCGGCCGGGGGCTGGACCCTGGGGCCCGCCGCCTTGACGCGAGGGACGGCTACCCTCGAGGCCCCGAGGCAGGTCTCCTGACTCCCGGATCGCCGCTCGCCCGAGCCTTCCCAGGAGGTCGCCCTCCCAGTGGCATCCTCGGGTTCGCTCCCCGGTCACAGTGGCGCGACCGTGCCGGAT
Organism: Actinomycetota bacterium; assembly: GCA_050693275.1. GTDB lineage: Bacteria > Actinomycetota > UBA4738 > UBA4738 > CALAEC01 > CALAEC01. Next base: position 249 of record JBOGWD010000419.1, read on the forward strand.
TCCCACCGGCTTCCCTCCGGGCCCCACTTCGGGCCCGGGCCGGACGGGGTCTGCCGTCCCCGTCCCGGCCGCCCCGGGACGCTTCCCTTCGATGCACATCCTGCCACACGGCGACGGCAACTGGCGAAGCCCGTACCCTCGTCCTACACTCGCCGTGAGGATTCCGTGGCCTGGGCACGCCTCTCCGTCGCGCTGTTCGCCGCCCTCTCTTTCCTCCCCACCGCGGCAGGGCGATCCACGGCGCCGTCCATCGAGGCGACCCCCGGTCTGCGGGTGGTCTCGGCGGCCGGGGTCGAGACGATGCTCCCGCCGAAGTGGGAGTTCCGGCCGATCCCCGACACCGGCGGACACCGGCTGGGGATCCAGGCCTCCGAGGAGCTGCTCGGCATGATCCCCACCGATCTCCGCCACCCCGGGCTGGAGGCTTACTGGGTGGACGCGACGGAGGTCGGAGTGCCCTCCGACTACTACGAGCTGGCGGCCCGGGGGCCGCTCAGCGACGCGGCGCCCGGATGCGACACCGAGGCGCGGCGGGAGGCGGTGTCGCCGCGGCACGCCCCGGGCGACCTCGAGATGTGGCCGGGGCAATACGTGACCATGGCCACCGGGACCTGCCCCTCGCGGACCACCGCGGCCGACACGCGGTGGGCCTCGTTCGTGGCCGCTCCGGGCTTCGGCCCGTCCCGCGCCCTGGGGATCCCCCACTCCGGCCTGTACGTTGTCCGGGCTTCGGTGCCGGACGGGCCCGACGCCGATCGCCGCCTCAGGACGCTCATGAGCGGGGTCTCGTTCGGCGGCACGCCGTTGCGGGACTTCCTGGCCGCGGCGGGGCTCCCGGTGAGGCTCCCCTAACCCTTCGGACTGCGCTCGACGAACGGCGCCCTGACCACCTCGGCCTCGCCCCGACGGCCCCGGACGTCCACCTCGACCGTGGCCCCGGGGCCGTACACCGGTGGCAGATATGCCAGGGCGATGCCCACCCGGAGCGAGGGCGAGAACGTGCCGCTGGTGGTCTCCCCGACCGCCCGGCCGCCGTCGAGGACCGGGTAGTGGGCCCGGGGGATCAGCTTCCCGGTCATCCGAAGCGCCCGGAGGCGGGCCGGCACCCCCTCGTCCCGCTGGCGCAGCAGCGCGTCCCGGCCGCGGAAGTCGCCCTTGTCGAAGGCCACCGCCCACGACAGGCCGGCCTCGAGGGGCGTCCGTTCGGGAGAGATGTCGTTCCCGTGCAGCGGATACCCCATCTCCAGGCGAAGCGTGTCTCTGGCGCCCAGTCCGCACGGCTCGAGTCCCAGCGGCCGTCCCCGTTCCAGCAGCTCCCGCCACAGCGCGCGGGCGACCGCGTCGGGGACGAACAGCTCCACGCCGGGCTCGCCCGTGTACCCGGTCCGGGCCACCAGCACGACCATGTCCCGGGAGGCGGACCGAACGCAACGCATGTACGCGAGGCCGGAGGCTTCTGGGAAGGTCGCCGTCACCAGCTCGAGCGCCCGGGAGCCCTGGACCGCGATCGTGGCCAGGTCGGGCCGGTGGGTCACCACCACGTCGGGCGACGTCTCCTCGGACAGCATCTCCAGGACCGCCCCGGTGTTGGCGGCGTTGGGGACCACCAGGAACGCATCCTGCGAGGTTCGGTAGACGATGAGGTCGTCGACGATGCCGCCACCCTCCGTGAGGATCAGGTTGTACTGGGCGCCGCCGACCTCGACCGTGGCGAGGTCATTCGTCACGACCCGCTGGAGCCATTCCGCCGCTTCCGAGCCCTCGACGTCGATCTTGCCCAGGTGGGTCAGGTCGAACATCCCCACGGCCTCCCGGACCGCCCGGTGCTCGGTGAGGACGCCCTCGTACTCGATGGGCATCGACCAGCCCGCGAACTCGCCCATCTTCGCCTCGAGGGCGCGGTGCTCGCGCTCCAGGGGCGTCTGTCGCAGCTCGGCGTCCACGGTCGTTCCTCGGGGCGGTAGTATGACGTTCGGAGCCGGGCTTCACCCCGGCCCGCGGATCAAGAGACGAAAGGACCGCTCGCGATGCCCGATGCGTTCGATGTGATCGTCGTCGGGGCCGGAACCGGCGGGTACTCGTGCGCCCTGCGGGCCGCACAGCTCGACAGGAAGGTGGCGCTGGTCGAGCGCGACGAGCGCCTCGGGGGGACGTGCCTCCTGCGCGGATGCATCCCCACCAAGGCCCTCCTGCAGTCCGCCGCCGTCATGGACCAGGTCAACCGGTCCAAGGAGTGGGGCATAACGGCCTCCGGCGAGCCGGACTGGTCCGGGGTCCAGGAGTTCCAGCGGAAGGTCGTCGACAAGCTCGTGGGAGGCCTCACCTCCCTGGTGAAGGCTCGCCAGATCGAGGTGGTCCGGGGCACCGGGAAGCTGGCCGGCCGGAACGCCGTGGAGGTCGACGGGCGCCGGCTGGAGGCTCCGGCGGTCGTGATCGCTACCGGCTCGTATCCCAAGCTCCTTCCGAACATGGAGGTCAGCGACCGGATCATCACCAGCGACCAGGCCCTGTCCCTCGACCGCATCCCGGGCTCGGCCACCGTCATCGGTGCCGGAGCGGTGGGACTCGAGTTCGCGTCGCTGTACCGCTCGTTCGGGGCCGAGGTCACGCTGATCGAGGCGCTCGACCGCCTGGCGCCGCTGGAGGACGAGGACATCTCCAAGGAGGTGGCCCGGTCGTTCCGGAAGCGCGGCATCACCGCCCACGCGGGCGCATCCGTTCAAGACGCGACCGAGTCCGGCGAGGGCGTGACGATCACGTTCGAGGCCGGCGGGACAAGCCAGCAGGTGCAGAGCGAGATCTGCCTGGTGGCGGTGGGTCGCGGGCCCATCACGGAGGGAGCCGGCCTGGAGGACGCTGGCGTCGAGCTCGAGCGCGGCTCCGTCAAGGTCAACGGCCAGATGCAGACATCCGTGGACGGGGTGTGGTCGATCGGGGACGCCTGCACGTCGCCGTTCCAGCTGGCCCACGTGTCGATGGCCGAGGGCGTGGCCGTGGCCGAGCGGATCGCCGGAGAGGACGTGCCCGAGCTCGACTACGCCGGGGTGCCTCGGGTCACCTTCTCCACCCCCGAGATCGCCTCCGTCGGGCTCACCGAGGCCCAGGCGACCGAGCGCGGCCACGAGGTGGAGATCGAGAGGTTCAACATGCAGGGCCTGGGAAAGGCCAACATCGTGGGCGAGGGTGGGGCGGTCAAGGTCGTGGCCGAGAAGGGCGGACCGGTCCTCGGCGTCCACATGATCGGCCCGCACGTGACCGACCTGATCGCCGAGGCCATGCTCATCACGAACTGGGAGGCCATGCCGGTCGAGGTCGCCGCGCTGATCCACCCCCACCCGACCCTATCGGAGGCGATCGGCGAGTCGCACCTGGCGCTGGCCGGCAAGCCGCTGCACACCTTGTGAGAGAGGAGGAACCGTGGCCACGCCGGTGACCATGCCCCAGCTCGGCGAGACCGTCGTCGAGGGCACCATCATCAAGTGGTTGAAGAGCGAGGGCGACACGATCGAGCGCGACGAGCCGCTGTTCGAGATCTCCACGGACAAAGTCGACACCGAGGTGCCCTCGCCGGTGGCGGGAACGCTGAAGGAGATCAAGATCCAGGAGGGCGAGACGGTCAGCGTCGGGACCGAGCTGGCCCTGATCGAGGAGGAGGGCGGCGCCTCCGGCGACGGCCAGGCGCAGCCCGGCCAGGAAGAGGAGTCCGCCCCCGCGGCCGAGGAGCCGGAGCCGGAGCCCCAGCCGCCACCGCCACCGCAGCCCCAGCCGCAGCCGACGCCGCAGCCCGAGCCGTCGCCGCCGCCCGAGCCGGAGCGCCCGCCCCAGGCCGAGCCGCAGCCGGCGGCCGTGGCCACCGCACCCCCGCAGGGAGAGAGGGGCCACATCCTCTCGCCGCTCGTTCGACGCCTGGCCGAGGAGAACTCGATCGACCTCAACCGCGTTCGGGGCACGGGCACCGGCGGCCGGATCACCAAGAAGGACGTCCTGGGCTTCGTCGAGTCGGGAGGGGCCGCCGCGGAGGCAGCCCCGGCCGCACCGGCCGCAGAGGCCGAGCGCCCGGCGCTGCGAGCCGTACCCCAAGCCGCTCCCACCGAGGAGGTAGTGGGCGCGCGGGAGGACGTTCGCCCGATCTCGCACATCCGCAAGCGCATCGCGGAGAACATGGTGGCCTCGCTCCACGCATCCGCTCGCGCGTGGAACCTCGTCGAGGTCAACATGGAGAACATCGTCGGTCTCCGGACCCGGGCCAAGGGCCGCTTCAAGGCCCAGGAGGGGATCTCCCTCACGTACATGCCGTTCGTGGCCCGGGCCGTCTGCGACGCGCTGATGGCGTATCCGGATGTGAACGCCCGGCTCGACCTCGAGGCCGGCACGGCCACGTATCGTCGCTACGTGAACCTGGGCATCGCCGTGGCCTACGAGGACGGACTCATCGTCCCGGTCGTGCGGGACGCCGACTCGATGAACGTCGTCGGGCTCGCCCGGTCCATCAACGACATCGCCACCAGGGCAAGGTCGAAGAAGCTCAAGCCCGACGAGGTTCACGGCGGGACCTTCACGATCACGAACCCCGGACCGTTCGGCTCGATCCTCAGCGTGCCGATCATGAATCCGGGGGAGACGGCGATCCTGGCGTTCGACGCGATCGAGAAGCGTCCCGTGGTCGTCGACGACGCCATCGGCATCCGCCACATGGTCTACCTGTCGATGTCGTGGGATCATCGCATGATCGACGGCGCCGCCGCCTCGCAGTTCCTGGCGCGGCTGAAGCAGAACCTGGAGACGTGGGACTTCACCCCCGAGGTCCAGCCCTACCTGTCATGACACCGATGTGGCTCCTGACCCCTGGGATGACGCCGTATGGCGTGGCGTACGAGGTCATGCACGATCTGGCAGCCCGGCGGGCGGCCGGCGAGGTCCCCGACAGCCTGGTGCTCCTGGAGCACCCGCCCGTGTACACCCTGGGGCGACGGACCGACCCCGCGCACGTGCTCCTGGCCGAGGCCGAGATCGCCCGCTCGGGAGCCGAGCTCCATCACGTGGATCGGGGCGGCAGCGTCACGTTCCACGGGCCCGGCCAGCTGGTCGGCTACCCCATCATCCACCTGGGGGCCGGGCCAGACGTGGTCGGGTATCTCCGGGACGTCGAGGAGGCCGTGATCCGGGCCTGTGCGGATCTCGGCGTCCGGGTCGGTCGGAACCGTGACACCGGCGTGTGGGCCGGCGACCGCAAGGTGTGCGCGATCGGCGTGCGTGTCTCCCGCTCGGTGACCCTCCACGGCTTCGCCCTGAACTGCAGCACCGATCTTTCGTGGTACGACGCCATCGTCCCGTGCGGGCTCTCCGACCGAGGGGTCACCTCGCTGTCCGCGGTGGCCGGCCGGAAGATCACCGTGGAGGAAGCCCTGCCTGCCGTGGCTCGTCGCTTCGGGGAGGTCTTCGGCACGCCCCCCGTCCCCGCTCCGGCCGAGCACACCGACCGTTTCCTGGCCACCTCGCCGGCCTGAGCGGGCAGGGTTGGCCCGTCCCCCCACCGGGAACACATACCGAGGAAGCGAAAGGAGGATGGCCATGGCAGACACCCACACCCACGGCGACGCCCCCGCGCACGAGCACGAGGGCGCCACGCCGGGACATACGCACGAGGGATACGCGACCGCCGACGCGACGGCGGCCCAGACCCACGCGCATCCCGACACGGGGAGCCATACCCACGACGACGACGCCCCCGGTCACACGCACGACACCACGGCCGCGGTCGACGTGCGCCCCACGGCCGGAGGCTTGATGACGCGGATCGCGCTGTCGGTCCTGGGCGCCGCCGGCATGATCATCGGCGGATTCCTTGCCTGGTTCCGGTTCGGCGAGCAGGAGGCCCCGCCCGGCGTCGGCTTGACCGGCATCGATGTCTCGAACAGCGTCTTCTACTCCACCGACGAGCCGTTCGGGGCTTCCTTCATCAGCTCGGCCGGCTTGGTGGTCATCGTGCTGGGCGTACTGGCCCTCCTGGGGATGGCGTTCCGCACGGGCTGGCTGACCTCGCTGGCCGGCGTGCTGGGGATCGTTGCCTTCGCGCTCGTCCTCATCACCCTGTACCGCGTTCCCGATGCCGGCTTCGACCTGAGCAACGTCGGGATCGGCCTGTGGATCGTGCTCGCCGGAGGCGTGATCGCCCTGTTCGGCGGCTTCTTCGGCACCCGGCCTCGCGCGATCGCCTCGACGACCGCCCGGTTCTAGTCGATCAGGCGCTCGATCTCCGAGCGCAGCTCCTGGGTGACCTTCCGGGCCCGCTCCAGACGGGCCCGGGGGTCAACCTCCCTCCCGACCCGCATCCGTTCGCCGAAGCGGAGGCTGACGTTCGTGCGGCGGGGCAGGGCCGCGCCCCGCGGCATGGCCTCGGCGGTTCCGGACACGCCGACCGGGATCAGCGGCGCCCCGGTGGCCAGGGCCACCCACGCCGCGCCGGGCAGGAACTCCTGGAGGTGGGGGGCCCTGGTTCCCTCCGGGTACATCCCGAGGACGCGCCCGCGCCGGATCACCTCGAGGGCCGCCCGAACCGCCGTGAGATCGCGGCTGCCCCTGCCCACCGGGAAGCCGCCCAGCGCGTGGAAGAACCTCGAGGCCAGAGCGCTCCAGAAGAGCTCGACCTTGGCCATGAACCACACCGGCCTGGGACTGGCCACCACCAGACACGGGATGTCCAGGAGGCTGTCGTGATTGGAGGCCAGCACGGCGGGCCCTGAGGCCGGTACGTTCGAGGCGCCGGTCACCCGAAGCCGGTAGGCCCGGCGGATCGGAACCTCCAGCACCGCGTCCACCACCCACTGCAGACGGCCGAATCCGTTCCCGAGGTGACCCGGAGACACGGAGAGGCCGACCGACACGGCGCGGACGGCCTCGGCAACCTCCGCCATCGAGGCGAACGCGGCGTCGTCGGGCAGACGAACACCGAACGTCTCCTCCAGGGCCAGGATCAGCTCCGCCCGCGCCAGGGAGTCCGCCGCCACCGTCTCGATCCGGTCCGGCGGGTCCCCCAGCACCTCCGAGACCACGGCGGCAACCCGGCGCCCGATCGTCGCCTGCTCCGCCATGCTCGAAGCCTACGGTGAATCGGCGCGCCCCGCGTGCATGGGGGCCGGGGGGGCGATGCTAGACTGGGCCGCGCCGGGCCGCCGGCGGCCCGGGACGATACGTTCACCAAGGAGGGGTCGGGGTGGCGCAGCAGGTCCAGCAGGAGTCCGACCGGCATTCACCGCTCGGCCTCACCGAGGAAGACCTCCTCGCGATGCATCGCACCATGATCACCGCCCGACTGTGCGACGAGGCGCAGTTCCGGCTCAATCGCCAGGGCAAGGCCCCGTTCGTGGTACCGGTCTCCGGCCACGAGGGGTGCCAGGTGGCCACCGCGTGGCCGATGAGCCTGGGCAAGGACATCTTCGTCCCGTACTACCGGGACATGGCGATCTGTCTGGTGGCCGGCATGACCCCGAAGGACGTGTTCCTGGGGGTGTTCGGGAAGGCCGACGACCCCTCCTCCGGCGGGCGGCAGATGCCCGCCCACTGGGGCTCGAGGCGCCTGGGCATCATCTCCGGCTCCTCCCCCATCGCCACCCAGATCCCCCACGCCACCGGCATCGCGTACGCGATGAAGCTCCGGGACGAGGAGGCCATCGTGGGGTGCTGGTTCGGCGATGGCGCCACCAGCGAGGGCGACTGGCACGAATCGCTGAACTTCGCCGGCATCCACGACCTCCCCATCGTGTTCGTCATCGAGAACAACCTGTACGCCATCTCGGTGCCGCTCTCGAAGCAGGCCGGCGTGTCCGACCTGTCGGTGCGGGCCGAGGGCTACGGCTTCTCCGGCCTGTCGGTGGACGGCAACGACGTGTTCGCCTGCTATCAGGCCATGAAGGACGCGGTGGACCGGGCCCGCTCGGGCGGCGGTCCCACCCTGATCGAGTGCCGGACCTACCGCTTCCATCCCCACACCTCGGATGACGACGACCGGACCTACCGCAGCCGCGAGGAGGTCGAGGAGGCCCGCAAGAAGGACCCCATCATCCAGTTCGGCACGTACCTGAAGAAGTGGGGCATCACCAGCGACGACAAGATCGAGGCCCAGCGCGCCGAGCTCAAGGAGGAGGTCGACCGGGCCGTCGACGAGGCCTGGAACGCCCCCGACCCCGAGCCGGACACCGTGGCCCGCCACGTCTTCGCCGAGGAGGGCTGAGCCGTGGCCGAGAAGAACCTGGTGGCGGCGATCCACGACACGCTGTGGGACGAGATGAAGGCCGACGACCGCGTCCTGGTCATGGGCGAGGACGTGGGCGCCCGGGGCGGGGTGTTCCGGGCCACTGCGGGGTTCCTGGACGAGTTTGGCGAGCAGCGCGTGATCGACACCCCCCTGGCCGAGTCCTCCATCGTCGGCCTGGCCATCGGGATGGCCCTGCACGGCCTGCTGCCCGTGGCCGAGATCCAGTTCGCCGACTTCATCCACCCCGCGTTCGACCAGCTCGTCTCGGAGGCCGCCCGGCTCCGGTACCGGTCGAACGGCGACTTCGGCGTGCCCATGGTCGTTCGGGCCCCGTACGGTGGCGGGGTGCACGGCGCCCTGTACCACTCCCAGTCGATCGAGGCGTTCTACGGGCACGTACCCGGATTGAAGGTGGTGACGCCGTCGACGCCGTACGACGTCAAGGGGATGCTCCGGGCTGCGATCCGGGATCCCGACCCGGTGCTGTTCCTGGAGCACAAGAAGTGCTACAGGCTGATCAAGGGCGAGGTGCCCGACGAGGCCTACGAGGTGCCCATCGGCCCCGCCGACGTGAAGCGCCAGGGGGACGACCTCACGTGCGTCTCGTACGGCCTGATGCTCCACCAGTCCCTGGAGGCCGCGTCTAAGCTCCAGGAGGAGCAGGGCGTGAAGGTCGAGGTGATCGACGTCCGCACCATCGCGCCCCTCGACAAGCAGACCATCCTCGACTCGGTGAGGAAGACCGGGAAGGCCATGGTCGTCTACGAGGACAACCGGACCTACGGCGTCGGCGCCGAGATCATCGCCACGATCGCCGAGGAGGCCATGTTCGACCTGGACGGCCCGCTGGTGCGGATCGGCGGCCCCGACATCCCGGCGATGCCGTTCAGCACGTCGCTGGAGCACGCCTTCATGCCCACGGTGGAGGGCATCTACGGGGCCATGAAGGAGCTCGCCGACTTCTAGTCGGCCGGCGATAGACTGGGAACGTGAACCGGGACAAGAACCCGCACAGGCGGCGGCTGCACCTACCCATCGTGCAGACGAACGGGGAGGGGGACGGCCATCAGCAGCCGCTGGCCGATACCCATGTTGCCCACTCCGTCGGCTGCGCCCAGACGGCCCGGCCCACCGCCGGGAAGCCCGAGTGGCTGAAGACCCGGGCCCGGTTCGGCCCCAACTACCGAGACCTCAAGAGCATCATGCGGGGGCTGGACCTCCACACGGTGTGCGAGGAGGCCGGCTGCCCCAACATCTTCGAGTGTTGGGAGGACAGGGAGGCCACGTTCCTCATCCTCGGCCAGAGGTGCACCCGGCGATGCGGCTTCTGCGACGTGGAGACGGCCAAGCCCGAGGGCCTGGACGAGGACGAGCCCCGCCGGATCGCCGAGGCCGTCGACGCCATGGGGCTGAACTACGTCGTGCTGACCGGCGTGGCCCGCGACGACCTCCCGGATGGCGGGGCGGCCATCTGGGCCGAGTCGATCCGGGCCGTCCGGACGGCGGTGCCCGGGTGCGGCATCGAGGTGCTTCCGCCCGACTTCAGGGGACGCCGCGCCGACATCGCCACGGTGATCGAGGCGGAGCCCGACGTGTTCGCCCACAACCTCGAGACCGTGCGGCGGCTGCACCGACGGATCCGGCCCGGGTTCGACTACGACACCACGCTGGCGACGCTGAGGATGGCCAAGGAGCTCCGCCCCGGCCAGGTCACCAAGTCCAACCTGATCCTGGGGATGGGCGAGCGTCCACACGAGGTCGGCGAGTCGCTCCGGGACCTCCGGGCCGTCGACGTGGACCTGATGACGCTCGGCCAGTACCTCCAGCCGACCACGTTCCACCTCCCGGTGGACCGGTGGGTGACCCCCGAGGAGTTCGCCGAGCACGCCCGGGCCGGGATGGCGATGGGCTTCGCCCACGTCGAGTCCGGACCTCTGGTCCGCTCCTCGTACCACGCCGGCACCCAACTGAAGCGCGCCGAAGCCCGCGTCGCCTCAGGCTGATCACCCCAGCAGCTCCTCGACGTAGGCTCGGATCCTCGACTCAGGCTGAGCGCCGAGCAGCCGGTACCGCATCTCGCCGGAGGCATCGACCAGCACCGTGGCCGGCAGATAGGGGATGCCGAAGTCGAAGCCGATCTCCCCGGCGGGGTCCCGCACGCTGGGATAGGTCACCTCGAACTCTCGGAGGTACTCCCGGGCGGCGGCGGGATCGTCCCGGAAGTTGACGCCGACGAACGCGGCGCCGCGGCCGGCGTACTCCTCGGAGAGCCGCTGGAGGCCGGGCTGCTCCTGACGGCACGGTCCGCACCAGGACGCCCAGAAGTTGACCACCACCACGTCGCCGTCGGAGATGTCGGGGTCGAACGTCCCCCCCGTGACGCTCTCGCCGGAGAGCTCCGGCATGGGCCCGGACAGCTCGACCGCGGCCCCGGGCTGCTCGGAGGGCCGCGCCGCCGTGACCGCCCACATCGCGCCGACGAGCCCGACCACGGCCAGCGCGATGAACGCGAGCTTGGTGCGGGGGGAGGCCACGGCCGTCACGCTACCAGAGGTGGAGGAGCCGGCCTGTAAGCCGGATTCTGTCCCCGCCGTGGCGGGTGGCGACCATCTGTCTTGGCGCCGCGTCTCCGCGACGCTCAGGGCCCGAGGGCCCATGCAGCCTACCCGGGAGCATCGAGGCGGGCCGCCCCTTCCCGGCCGTGCGATCGCCTCGGCCGAAGGCTCCCTGCTTGGCCTTGCTCCGGGTGGGGTTTGCCGAGCCGCGCCGGTCGCCCGGCGCGCTGGTGAGCTCTTACCTCACCGTTTCACCCTTACCTCCCCCAGGGGAGGCGGTCTCTTTTCTGTGGCACTTTCCGCGGGTCGCCCCGCCTGGGCGTTACCCAGCACCCTGCCCTGTGGAGTCCGGACTTTCCTCGACGCGGAAGCGCCGCGGCCGCCCGGCCGACTCCTCCACCGCCAAGTATACGGGCCCGCTCACTCCTCGAACAGGGGTTCCGCAGGCGGTCCCGGAGGCTGCCAGTCCCGCCCGGGCCCGGCCAGCCACGCGTCGACCCCCTGGTTGGCCAGCCCGTCGGCCTCGGCGTTCATGCGGCGGGGCACGTGCTCGAAGGCCACCTGGTCGAACCGCTTCACCAGCGCCCGGGCCTCCTCGTGCAGGCGCACCAGGCGCGGGTTCTTCACCCGCCATCGCCCCGAGAGCTGCTCCACCAGGAGCCGGCTGTCGGATCGGACCAGCACCGAGCGCGCCCCACGTTCCGCGGCCGCCTCGAGGCCGGCGATGGCGGCCCGGTACTCGGCCACGTTGTTCGTGGCCGGGCCGATCCCCTCGGCGATCTCGGCCAGGGTGCGTCCACGCTCGTCGGTGAGGACGACCCCGATCCCGGCGGGCCCGGGGTTCCCCCGGGCCGCGCCGTCGCAGTGGACGATCAGTCGAGGACCAGGATGCGCCGGCAGTACTCGCACCTCCGGATGCCCTCGCCCCGCTTGAGACGGTCGAGATACAGGGGCGAGAGCTTCTCGTGGCATCCCTGGCAGACGCCGTCCTTCAGGGCCACCGCTCCCACGCCCCGCTTCCCGGCCCGGAGGTCCTCGTACAGCTCCAGGAGCTCCTCGTCGAACTCGGGGACGAGCCGCTCGCGCTCGGCCCGACGGTCGGCCAGGGACCGGGCGATCTCGGCCAGCTCGCGCTCGGACGAGGTCTCCAGCTCGGCCATCGCCTCCCGGCCCTCGTTCATCTCGACCTCCAGCGGCGGGAGCCGCTTCTCGAGCTCCTCGCGCCGCTCCATCTGGTCGAGCTCCTCGTCCTCCAGCCGGCCCTTCCGAGCCGCAAGGTTGGTGACCTCGGCCTGGATGGCCTGGAGCTCCTTGGGGTTGGTCACGCTGCCGTCGTACAGGCGACCCTGCTCGGCTCGGATCCGCTGATCGAGCGAGGAGACGTCGTTCTCGAGCCGCATCTCCTCCTTGCCGATCGAGTCGAGAGCCATCCGCAGCTCGCCCACCCGCTCCTCGGCCCGCTCGGCCCGGAGCCGGGCCTCCTCGACCTCTTCCCCGGATTCGATCTCGCGGCGCCTCGCCTCCAGGCGATCGATCGAGAGGTCCAGCTCCTGGAGCTCCAGGAGGCGCTCGTACCCCTTCATGCGGCGAAGGGGTCGGTCTTCGTCTCGCTCACGGACACGGTCGCCCCCGGTATCGACCGGGTCAGCACCCGGGCCAGGGTTCGGACGAACGGCCACTCGGTGCCGTGGTGTCCGGCGTCGATGACCGGCAAGCCGGCGGCCTTCGCGTCCAGGGCGTGGTGGTGCTTGACGTCTCCGGTGACGTACACGTCGGCCTCCGCCGCGATGGCGTCGGGGATCAGCGAGGCGCCGGCTCCGCCGCACAGGGCCACGGTGCCGGCGGGCCGATCGAGCGGCCCCACCGTCCGTACGGCGGCCCCGAGCCGCTCCCGACAGCGCTCCGCCAGGTCCGAGACGTTGAGCTCGTCCGTCGGCTCGGCCAGACGGCCGGGACCGAGCCCTTCCCCACCGACCAGCGGATACACGTCGTGGGCCACCTCCTCGTACGGGTGGGCGGCCAGCATGGCCTCGAGCGCGGCCGCCAGCCGGTCCCGGGGGACGACCACCTCCACGCGGTCCTCCTCGGCCTCGGTGAGCTCGCCCCGCTCCCCCACCACCGGATGGGCCCGCCCGGAGGGGAGGAACGTTCCGGTTCCCCGAACGCGGAACGAGCAGTGTGAGTACTCCCCGATCACCCCGGCGCCGGCCAGCGCCACCGCGTCCAGGAGCTTGGCGGTGGCCTCGGGCGGGACGAAGGTCACCAGCTTGACCCGCTCCTCCGGGTGCGACGGCCGGAGCACGCCGGTGACCCGGAGATCGAGGGCCTCGGCCAGGGCATCGGTCACCCCCGGCCGGGCGGCGTCGGCGTTCGTGTGACAGGCGACCACGGCCACGCGGGCGTCCAGGGCCTCCGCGATCGCCCGTCCGACCGGCTCGCCCAGGTCCAGCCGGCCCAGGGCCCGGAACACCAGAGGGTGATGGGTGACCAGCAGGCCGCAGCCCCGCTCGGCCGCCTCGCCGATCACCTCGGTCGTCGGATCCAGGGCCACCAGGACCCTGTCGGCCGACCAGGAGCGGTCGCCGACCTGCATCCCCACGTTGTCCCACTCCTCGGCCAGCCAGGGCGGGAAGAACCCGTCCAGGATCCCCAGCCAGTCCGCCACGGTCGCGCTCATCGAGGGGCCAGGATAGCCGGTGCCGAGCGACAGCCCCGAGAACGAGAACGGAGTCAGGGCAGGAGCAGCGTGGATCCGGTGGTCGTCCGGGCCTCCAGGGCCCGGTGCATCTCGGCCGCCTCGGCCAGGGGGTACCGCTGGCCTACCACGGCGGTGATGGCCCCCTCGAGGACAAGGTCGAAGAGCTCTTTCGCGCCGGCCTGGAGGTCCTCCCGTGTCGCGGTGTAGTCGACCAGCCGCGGCCGGGTCGCGTACAGGGAGCCCCGGGAGGCCAGGTCGAGGAGGCTCACGCCGGTGACCGGGCCGGACGCGTTCCCGAACGACACCATGAGGCCGCGCGGCTGAAGGGAGTCGAGCGACGGCACCCACGTGTCCATGCCGACCGAGTCGTAGACGACCGGGACCCCGGCGCCGTCCGTCAGCTCCCGCACCCGCGCCGGCACGTCCTCCCGGCGATACAGGATCACCTCGGCCGCCCCGTGGGCTCTGGCGGCCTCGGCCTTCTCCCCGGTGCCGGCCGTGCCGATGAGCCGCACCCCAAGGTGCCTCGCCCACTGGCAGGCGATCAGCCCCACGCCGCCGGCC
>JBOGWD010000420.1:0-3799 GCA_050693275.1 Actinomycetota bacterium
CACGAGCCGTGGCACGTCGAGCCCGCCGGCATCTGAGCACGAACAAGGGGCCTCCGGTCGTGGGAGACTGCGCCGCCCATGGCTGTCCTGCTCGGTCTCCTCGCCGCGGTGACGTACGGAACCGCCGATTTCCTCGGGGGGCTGGCCACGAAGCGGAACCCGGCCATCCGGGTGGCGCTGGTCTCACAGCTCTTCGGGTTTGCCCTCTACGTGCTGACCCTCCCGCTTCTCCCCGAGGGCCGGTTCACCGGCGAGGCGTGGCTGTGGGGCGGACTGGCCGGCCTGACAGGCGGGCTCGGCCTGGCGTTCCTGTACCGGGGCCTGGCCCACGGCCGCATGAGCGTGGTGGCTCCGCTCACCGCCGTGATCGCCGCGGTGATGCCGGTGGCCTTCGGTCTGCTCACCGGGGAGCGTCCCTCGGTGCCGCAGCTCGTGGGCATCGGCCTGGCGATCCCGGCCATCGCCCTGGTCTCCTCGGTTCCGCACGCCTCGGCGAACCCTGCGGCCGCCGGGACCACCCGGCGCTCACGGGCCGCTTCTCTCCGCGTGTTCGACGCCCTCGTCTCCGGGATCGGGATCGGCCTGTTCTTCATCACGCTGGCCCGGCCCGGCGAGGACACCGGCGTGTACCCCCTGGTGGCGGCGCGGATCGTGTCGATCTCGATGTTCCTGGCCCTCGTGATCGTCACCCGGACCTCGTTTCGGCCGGAGCGGGGCACCGCGGGCATCATGGCCGCGTCCGGCGTCATCGACGTCACCGCGAACCTGCTGTACCTGCTGGGGACCCGGGCCGGCCTGGTGTCGGTGGTGGCCGTACTGACCTCGCTGTACCCGGGAGCCACGGTGGCCCTGGCCCGGGTGGGGGTGAGGGAGCGGCTGTCGGTCACGCAGCTCGTCGGCCTGGCCCTGGCCCTGGCCGGCGTAGCCTCGATCGCCACCGGCTGACCCGCCCCGTGGAGGTGCTCTTGACCCGATCAAGCGCCCGGTCTAGCGTGCCTGCATCGAGTGGGAAGAGGGGTGAGGGGAGTGCGAGCATCCGCGTTCCGTCCGTTCCTGCGTCGAAGCATCGGGTTGGCGGCTGTGGCCTGCCTCGTGGCGTCGGGGCTCGCGTCCCCGGCCACCGCGGCCCTCAAGGTCGGCAAGGTCAGGAAGATCGTCAAGAGGCAGATCGAGAAGCTGGTGCCCGGGATGATCGACGCGGCCACCATCGACCAGGGAACCATCCCCCCGGCCACTGCCGGCATCACCGACCCGAACAGGGCCATCTTCACCAAGGGTCCGTTCACGCTCTCGGTGGACTGCAGCGACGACGGCGGCAACGTGAACCTGAAGCTGCTGGTGAGGACCACCGAGGAGAACTCGGTCGTCAACGCCTCCTCCTACGTCACGGGCGACCTGGACCCCGCGGACGGCGACCAGAAGTTCCAGGACTATTCGGGGAACCCTCCCGGCGGGGAGGCCTATTCCTTCTACCCGTACTACGACTCGGCGTTCCTCCGATCTCCGAGCGGAACGCACGTCTACGTGCAGCTCGACTCGATCACGAACTTCAGGGGCAACCACTGCTACGTGGATGGGTGGTTCCTGGACCTGGCCGGAGACGGCCCGGCGGGCGCGCTGGCCGCGCCGGCCGCCTCGTCCGCCGGCTCGAAACTGGCCCCTGCCATCACTGTGGGGAAGGTCAAGCGGCTGGCCAGGAAGCGGATCAAGAAGCTGGTGCCGGGGATGATCGACGCGGCCACCATCGACCAGGGCATCATCCCTCCCGTGGCGGCCAGCGTCACTGACCCGAACAAGACCATCTTCACCACGGGCCCGTTCACCGTCTCGCTGGATTGCAGCCTGGAGGGAGGGGAGGTGGAGCTGACACTGCTCGCCAGGACCACCGAGGAGAACTCCGTCGTGAACGATGCTCCGGGGCTGATCGGGGGTGATCTGGACCCCGGCGACGGTGACCGGGCCTTCAAGTCCTACAGCGGCAACCCGCCGGGTGGCGACGCCGTGATCGGAGACCTGTTCGACGAGCATGCCTCCTTCCGATCTCCGAGCGGCACCCACGTAGAGATGCAGTTCGACTCGGTGACGAACTTCCAGGGGAACCACTGCTACGTGGACGGGTGGTTCGTTGACCTGACCGGCGCGGCGCCGAGCGGGGGGGTGGCCGCAAGGGTCGACGCCGGGGCCGGCCGGCCGGCCCTCGCCGCTCCCGTGACCATCGGCAAGGTGAGGAGGGTGGCGAAGAAGCAGATCAAGAAGCGGGTTCCGGGGATGATCGACGCCGCCACCTTCGACCAGGGAACCATCCCTCCGGTCACGGCCAGCACCACCGATCCCAACAAGCCGCTCTTCACGAGGGGACCGTTCACCATCTCGCTGGACTGCAGCCTGGAGACCGGCACCGTCGACCTGAGCCTGCGAGCCAGCACCACCGAGGCGAACTCCGTCGTCAACTCCGGCTGGGGATTCACAGAGGAGGTGGACCCCTCGGACGGCGATATCGTGTTCTCGGAGGGCAACGGGAACCCGCCGGGTGGGGACGCGCACACGGGATCGGGGCTGGGCTATCAGGTCGCGGTGTTCCATTCGCCCAGCGGGACCGACTTCTATGCGCAGTTCGATGCGGTGACGAACTTCCAGGGGAACCACTGCTACGTGGACGGGTGGTTCTTCGACCCGGTGGGGTAGCGGCTCTCCGGCGGCTCAGGCGGCCGACCGGAGGTGGGGGAGGACCTCGCGGGCCAGGCGCTCTCGCTGCTCGACGCCCTCCCCGGCGGTCCAGATCACCGGGAACGTCACACCGAGCGCCAGGATCGCCGTCAGCTCCTCGGTGACCTGGTCCGGCGGCCCGGCGATCATCCCCGGGCGCTGCTCGGCCCGCTCGTCCACCCGCACTCCGAGGTTGTAGGCGTAGTCGATGCCATCGGGGTCGCGGCCGGCGGCCTCGGCGGCTCGGCGGATCCGGTCCCGGCCCGCCACCCACCGCTCCGGCGGAGCGTACCGGTACGAGGGGAGCCACCCGTCGGCCAGCCGGCCGGCCAGGCCCAGCGAGCGGGGCCCGTACACGCCGAACCACAGCGGGATGGCTGGCTCGGGGATGGGGGAGATCTCCGCGTCCTCCACCGAGTAATGCCAGCCGCGGAACGTCACCGGCCCGCCCGCCCACAGCCGCCGGATGATCTCCACGCCCTCCTCGAACGCGTCGACCTTCTCCTTCGGCTTCCAGACCGGGAGGCCGAACGCCGCGAACTCCGCGTTGGACCCGCCGCCCCCGATGGCCAGCACCAGCCGGCCGCCGGACAGCCGCTGGAGCGTCTCGGCCATCTTCGCCGTCACCGCGGGGTGCCGGTACGGCATCCCCAGCACGTTAGAGCCGACCATGATCCGCTCGGTGGCCGCGAGGGCCCAGGTCATCTCGGTCCACGTCTCGAAGGTCGGCCTCGACCCCGGCAGATGGTCCATCACCGTGACCAGGTCGAAGCCGAGGGACTCGGCGTGCCGGGCCTCGGCGGCGGGGTCGATGTCCGGCGTGGTCCGCAGGCTGACCCCGACCCGGAGCCGGTCAGCCACGGAGCTCGACCGGGGTGGCCCGTAGCGAGACGACTCGTCCCTCCCGGAACACTCGCAGGGTCACGTCGCGGCCGATGGTCTCGCCGGCCATCAGCCGCTGGAGGTCCCGGGCGCTGGCCACCGCCTCGCCGTCCACGTCGAGGATGAGGTCCTCCGGCTTGAGGCCCGCCTGGGCCGCCGGGCTCCCCGTCACGACCTCGACGATCTCCACGCCGGCCTCCCGGCCGACCTC
>JBOGWD010000421.1:0-2805 GCA_050693275.1 Actinomycetota bacterium
TCGGCCCGTCGCCGGGGGCGAGCGGCGTGACCCCGGCCTACGACGCCGTGGTCATCGGGGGCGGCCACAACGGCCTGGTGGCCGCGGCGTACCTGGCCCGGCGAGGCCCTCGGGTCCTGGTCCTGGAGAGGGCCGAAGAGCTGGGCGGAGTGGCTCGCACCACCGAGCTGGCCCCGGGGTTCCGGGCCCCGGCGTTCCTGCATACGGTCGACGAGCTGCGGCGCTCGGTCGTCCGCGACTTGGACCTGGAGCATCACGGGCTCCGCCTGCTGAGGCCGGACGTCTCCGCCTTCGTCCCCGACGCCGACGGCGGGGGGATCGCCCTTCACGCCGATCCCGTTCGAACCGCGGGGGGGCTTCGGGGCAGGTCGGCCCGCGACACGGACGCGTACCGAGGCTTCGACGCCCGGATCCGGTCGCTGGCGAGCTTCCTGGCCCACGTGGCCGCGGCAACGCCGCCGGACATCGAGCGTCCCTCGCTCGGCGACGCGATGGCTGCCCTTCGGCTGGGGCGGGCCCTGCGCCGGCTCGGCAAGCGGGCCGGGCGCGAGCTGCTCCGGGTCCTGCCGATGCCGGTGGCCGACCTCGTGGGCGACGTCTTCGAGACCGAACCGCTCCGATCCGTGCTGGCCGCCCGGGCCACCTCGCTCACCGCCATGGGGCCGTGGACCCCGGGGACGGCCGCGGTCCTGCTGCAGCGATCGACGGAAGGCGGCGGCGCGGCCGGTTCGACGACCTACGCGGAGGGCGGTCCCGGCTCGGTGATACGGGCGCTGGAGGCGGCCGCCCGGGCTGCCGGCGTGGACATCCGCACCGGCGCCGAGGTCGCCACGGTGACCGCCTCCGACGGCCGGGCCACCGGCGTGGCGCTGGCCTCGGGCGAGGAGATCGCCGCCCGGGCCGTGGTCTCGGCCGCCGACCCGAAGCGCACGCTGGGGCTCCTCGACCCGGTGGTCGCGGGGCCGACGCTCCTGTGGCGGGGGCGGAACATCCGTACGCCGGGATCCGTGGCCGTCATCGGCTTGGCGCTGGGCGAGCCGCCGTCGTTCCGGGGCGTGGACGACCCCTCGGTCCTGGCGGGGAGGATCGTCATCGGACCGAGCATCGAGCACCTGGAGCGCGCCGCCGACGACCACAAGTACGGCCGTGTCTCCGAGGATCCGTTCCTCGAGGTCACGATCCCTTCGCTCACGGATCCGACCCTGGCGCCGGAGGGCTCCCACGTGATGTCGATCCTGTTCCACTCCGCGCCGCACGGTCTCCGCGAGGGCGGATGGAGTGGGGGAGCGCGCGATCACGTGGGC
Organism: Actinomycetota bacterium; assembly: GCA_050693275.1. GTDB lineage: Bacteria > Actinomycetota > UBA4738 > UBA4738 > CALAEC01 > CALAEC01. The sequence continues at coordinate 1,305 of JBOGWD010000421.1, forward strand.
GACGTGGCACTCAAGGCCCTCGAGGAGCACGCGCCGGGTCTCTCCGACCGGGTCGTGGCTCGACGGGTGCTGGTTCCACAGGACCTGGAGCGTGAGTTCGGCCTGACCCAGGGCTGCGCCATGCACGCGGAGCCGGGGCTCGACCAGTTCTTCGCCTGGCGGCCTCTCCTGGGTCACGCCCGCTACCGGTTCGCCATCCCGGGGCTGTACCTGGCCGGCTCGGGCGCCCACCCCGGCGGGGGGATCACCGGCGCCCCCGGCGCCAACGCCGCCAGGGAGATCCTCTCCGACCTGAAACGCCCCTTGCGCTGACGCGCCCCCAGGTTGACATTTCGGGGGTACCCATCCGAGGATGGAGACGCGCCGATCGGTCGCTGACTGAGCCGAACGGTTCGTCCGAAGGGACAATGTGGTCAGCGTGGTACGGCTTCCCCCCGGGGCACGCCGAGTCCAACCACCCGCCATCCAGCCCGCCATCCCCATTCCTCGACCTCACCACCCGATCCGTCCGGAGGAGGGTCCGCGGCGAAGCGCGGGCCCCTGAGCGAGGAGGTGCGCATGAGACGTTTTCTCGTAGCTTTCGTGGCGGTGGCCCTCGCGCCACTGTGGGCGTTCCCGAGTTCCGCCGGCCCGCTCACGGCAACGGCCCCGCTCCTGGTCACGGGAGCGACTCCCTTCAACGGGACGTGTGGCCTGGATCCCGTCGACGAGAACTCGCGGATCTTCCTCAACAGCGAGGTGGAGCCCTGGATCGACGTGAGCCCGGCCAACGCCAAGATCATGGCGGGGATCTGGCAGCAGGACCGGTGGAACGACGGCGGGTCCAGGGGCAACGTCATCGCTCTGAGCCGGGACGGCGGAACGAAATGGAAGATGTTCGTGCCGCCGAACATCAGCGATTGCACGCAGAATCCTGCCGCCGCATCGGGCGGTTTCGACGTGTTCGACCGGGCCTCCGACCCCTGGCTGTCGTTCGCCACCAACGGGGACCTGCACCTCATGCACCTGGTCTTCGACGCGGAGCTCCCCCCGGGGCTCCCCGGGGCCATCTCCGGCCGTAACGGGATGGTGGCCCAGAAGGTGCCCGCGGCCGCCCTGACGGATGGAAGGATCACCGCCGGTGAGTGGGGCCCGCCGATCCTGTTGGCGCTCGACGAGGGCGGCGACCTCCACGACAAGAACACCATGACCGCTGACCCGACGGTCCCGGGTGGCACGCACGTGTACGCTGTGTGGGACTTCCTGACCGTGAACGAGGGAGCCAAGCGCAACCCCGACCGGGGGGTGTTCGGCGGAGGGCTGGCCTTCAAGGGAGCGGCCGTGTTCACGCGGACCACGGATGGCGGCGCGACCTGGGAGCCGATCCGGACGCTTTACGATCCGGGCAGCATCAACCAGACCATCGGAAACCAGATCGTCGTGCTTCCGAACGGGACGCTCGTGGACGTGTTCAACGAGATCCTGAACTTCAAGAACAGCGACCACGGGGCTCAGTTCGACT
>JBOGWD010000422.1:0-4102 GCA_050693275.1 Actinomycetota bacterium
CTTGACGCCACGCTTCGACCGGACGCCTCTCGACGACGGCCGGTGGCCTGCTACCGGGCGCTCCGGCGCTTACCCGGACGGGACTTGCACCCGCTGGCTCGGTCCAGCTTTCAGGACGCACCATGGGTAGAAGCCTAGGGGACGCCCCCTCGGAGGCCAAGCACCTCCAGAACCCCTCTCTTTCGCAACCCCGGGGAACCGGCGGGGATGCGGCTTCCTCGGCTGAGCAGGTCGGCAGGGCCAGGATCTCGGCGGGGGTCATCGTTCCTCCTCGGGTGTCGAAGATCGCCGCCGGCGCGGCCCCTTCGAGTCCTCGGGCGCGGGCCAGGTCAGCTCCAACTCCCGGACCAAGCCGGGGAGCTGGAGGACGCGCGCCAGCCTGAGCAGCAGGTCAACGGGCGGCCTTTGCTCGCCCCGTTCGATCCGCAGCAGATAGGTGTGGTCCACATCGGCCCCCTCGCGGTCTCCCGGAGAGAGAGTCCCTGGGCTTCCCGAGCCTTCTTGAGTCTCGCCCCACATGAACGTATCCTCATGCTGGCGTAAGACTAGCACCACCCCCGGACATAGCGTGGAACCCGAGGAATCATCTCTTTCCCCCCTGGTGATTAGGGGGTTGCGCTAGCGGTGAAACTGGGGCAACATGGCCCCATGAGCAGCCTTCGGGAGGAGATCCGAGGAGTGGTGGGCCGGCGGGTCCGGAGGGCCCGCCTCGAGCTGGGCATGAAGCCGCGGTACCTCGGCGAGCTTCTGGGGGAGTACCTAGGCCGCCCCTGGTCGGCCACGTCGGTGGCGAACACCGAGAGCGGGAGGCGGGATTTCACGGCCACGGAGCTGGTGGCGCTGGCCGTCGTACTCGGTCGCCCCGTCGCCTGGTTCTTCACGCCCATCCGTCGGGGTGAGGACCCGCGGGATCTCCGGCACCAGACGGACGAGGCGACGGCAACCCTCCTCCAACGGGCCGCCGGCGGACGGCAGGCGGCGGGGGTCCTTATGAGCCTGGCAGACATGCAGCGAGTCGGTCGGCGCCTGGAACAAACGGCCCAGCAACTCGAACGGGCGCTGGATGTCACTGAGCGGCACCTAGAACTCGCGCTTGAGAGCGAGGGCGGCCGCCTGGAGGAGCTCCAGGACGCCGATAGAAACGAGCAAGGCGCTGGCCAGCCTCAAGCCCTCAAGGCCCTGGAGATCCGAGAGGTCGACGAAGAAGGACATGAGGAGGCACCGGCAGGTGTCCCCGGGAGCGAGGAGGAGCGATGAGGGGTCACGTTCGGAGGCGCGGGAAGGCTTGGGCGATCGTGGTCGACGCCCGCGGCGAGGACGGCCGGCGGCGCCGGCGGTGGATCAGCGGCACGATGCACGAAGGGTCCCCATGGCGGACCCGGCGCGAGGCCGAGGACGCCCTGGGCGACGTGCTGGGGAAGATCGGGACCGACCAGCTCGTGGAGCCGTCGCGGCTCACCGTCCAGGCGTACCTCGAGTCCTGGCTCGACGGCCGGCGAGGGTCGCTCCGGGAAACCACGTGGGACTCGTACGAGCGGGCTCTCCGCGTGCACGTCTATCCCGTCCTCGGCGCCGTCCCGGTGCAGAAGCTCCGGGCCTCCGATCTCACGAAGCTCTATCGGGAGCTCGAGCGCGGCGGGAAGGCCAAGCGCACGGTCCGCTACGTCCACACGATCCTGCGGAAGGCGCTCAGGGATGCCACCGAGGACGATCCCCCGCTCCTGGTCCGCAACGTTGCCGATCGGGCCAAGCCCCCGAGCCCGAAGGACACGAAGGCCCCGGTGCCCCGGGTATGGACCTCCGAGCAGACCCGGGCCTTCTTCGCCTCCGTCAGCGGCGATCGTCTCTACGCCTTGTGGATCCTCCTGGGGACGGGCGGCCTGCGCCGCGGCGAGGCCCTGGGGCTCCGGCGCGAGGATGTGGACCTCGACGGCGGCAAGGTCACCATCCGGCAGGCCCTCGCGCCGGTGGGAACGCGGATCGTCGTCAGCCAGCCCAAGACGGAGCGAAGCTCCCGAGACGTGTACCTCGCCGGCCCCACTGTGGCGGCCCTCCGGGTCCGGCTCAAGGTTCTAGCCGAGGAGCGCCTGGCGTGGGGTCCTGCCTACGCGGACCACGGCCTCGTGTTCGCCCAGGAGGACGGCCGGGCCCTAGTCCCCGGAGAGGTCAGCAAGACGTTCCGGCGGCTGGTGAGACGGGCCGGCCTCCCGCCGATCCGTCTGCACGATCTCCGGCACGGCGTGGCCACGGCCTGGCTCGAGGCCGGGATCAACCCGCTCCTCGTCAGCGAGCGCCTGGGCCACGCGTCGGCCGCCTTCACGCTGGACGTGTACTCGCACGTCCGCCCCAAGGTGCACCAGGAGGCCGCAGCCAGGGCCGCCGAGCACCTGTTCGGACCTGCCGGCGGACCTGCCGGCGGCTCGCGGTAGCATTCCGGTAGCACTGGAGCCCCCCGCGAGGGAGAAGCGGGGGGCTCCATCACGTCTGACCTGGGGTTTTGGGAGCCGGAGATGGGATTCGAACCCATGACCCCGCGATTACGAATCGCGTGCTCTGCCGAACTGAGCTACTCCGGCGCGTCGCTCAGTCTAGCGCGCGCTCACCCCGTCACCTCGGCGGACGCGAGCCGGAGGAAAGCCTCCTCGAGGACGAGTCGTGCGTTGAGGTTCGTCTCGTCGGCCAGCGCGGCCCGGGCCTCCTCGAGCGCCTGCACGGCCCGGCCGGCCTCGGCGGGCACGACCGTCGGCGGGGTTCGGTCCAGGTTGATCGCCCACCCCGGATCCCCTCCGGCGCCGGCCAGGAGCCCGTCCCGGAACCAGGACTCGAGGGCCAGGAGAGCCGCGTCGAGGAACTCCCGTTCCGCCCGGCGCTCCTGCCGGGTGTGTCGCTGCTCCATCCGCCGGATGGCCCCCCGGTACTGGTCGAGCGGCTTGCCGGTCTCCGGGTCGAGGAAGGGCTCGAGCTCCTCGTCGAGCCGAGCGGCCAGCCGGGTCCGGTACTCGCCGGCGGCGGCCAGCAGACGGTCCGCGGCGTCGAGGGCGCCGGCCGCACCACCGGTCGCCTCCCGCAGCGCATCCAGGGCCACGTCCCGGAACGCCAGCCCCTCCGGGTCGGTGGCCACCCGCCGGGCCCGGCCGAGGTTCCCCCCGGCCAGCCGGGCCGCCAGCCGGGCCCTGCCATCCTCGATCCCCTCGTCGAGGAGCGTCCGGACCACGAACTCCTCCGACAGCGGGCGGAACGTGACGGTCTGACAGCGCGACCGGATCGTCTCGGGGACCTCGTGGGGCCGGGCCGAGGACAGCAGGAACACCGTGTCGGGGGGCGGCTCCTCGAGCGCCTTGAGGAGGACGTCGGCGGCCTCCTCGGTCATGCGGTCGGCCTGCTCGACCCGGAACACCTTGCGGTTCCGCTCCGGAGCCGTGAGGTTGGCTCGGGCCACGAGCCACCGGGCCGTGCCGTCCTCGTCGGCGCCCTCGCCCACCCGGATGTCCCGGCCTTCCGGCTCGACCAGGACCAGGTTCGGGTGGCGATCCTCCAGCGTCAGCCGGCAGTCCCGACACTCGCCGCAGCCGCCCCGCTCGCAGAGGAGGGCGGCGGCGAACGCCCGCGCCGCCAGCTGCTTGCCCGAACCCTCCGGCCCGGCGAAGAGGTATGCGTGGTGCGGCCGCTCCGCCGCCCGTTCGAGGAACGCCACCGCGTCCGGTTGGCCGGGGACCCGGCCCAGGACCTCACTCATCGGGCGTCTCCTCACCGGCATCCTCGTCGCGGGCGAAGAATCGCTCGAGCTCCTCCCGGACACGCCGGTGGACCTCGTCCGGCGGGCCGCTCGCGTCGATGACCCGGAACCGCTCCGGGTGGTCCTCGGCGATCTTCAGGAACGCGTCGGCCACCTTGGCGTGGAACGCCTCGTCCTCGGACTCGATCCGATCCTGGTCCCCCTCGATCCGGGACAGGCCCCGGTCGGGCTCGAGGTGAAGCAGGATCACCAGGTCAGGGAACAGCCCCTGGGTGGCCCACACGTTGAGCGACAGGACGTCCTGCTCGCCGAGTCCCCGGCCCGTGCCCTGATACGCCAGCGAGGAATCGAGGTACCGGTCGCACA
>JBOGWD010000423.1:0-2654 GCA_050693275.1 Actinomycetota bacterium
TGGTCAGCGGCGAGGTCCTGGCCACGGAGATCGTCCGCACCCTGGTGGGGAGCATCGGGCTCGTGGCCGCGGTGCCGCTGACGACCTGGCTGGCCGCGGCGGCCGCTCCCGCGGCGGGTCAGCCCGCCCGATAGGACGTCTCGGGACCCTGCTACCATGCCGCCACCATGCTGGGGGTGTGGATCGCCGTGGGGGTCGTCGGGGCTCTGTTGCTGTACGGGATCCTGGTGTTCAACCAGCTGGTCCGGCACCGGAACCGAGTGGAGAACGCCTGGTCGGGCATCGACGTTCAGCTGAAGCGCCGGTACGACCTGATCCCGAACCTGATCGAGACCGTGAAGGGCTACGCGACGCACGAGCGCGAGCTGTTCGATCAGGTCACCAGGGCTCGGACCCGGGCCATCGAGGCCGGGACGATCGGCGATCAGGCCCAGGCCGAGACCGAGATCACCCGGAGCCTGGGCCGACTGCTCGCGGTGGCCGAGGCCTACCCGCAGCTGCGGGCCAACGAGAACTTCCTGGCTCTCCAGGAGGAGCTGACCGCGACGGAGAGCAAGATCGCGTTCGCCCGGCAGTTCTACAACGACCAGGTCATGCGCTTCAACACGCTGATCGAGCAGTTCCCCTCGCTGCTCCTGGCCCGTCTTGGCGGGTTCAGCCAGCGGGAGTTCTTCGAAGCCGAAGAGGACTCCCGCGGGGCCGTGGCCGTCGACCTCTAGCCCGTGTACGAGCAGATCGCTCGGAACAAGTGGCGCTCCGTCCTGCTGATCTTCGTGGTGCTGGTCCTGGCCGGAGGCCTGGGATACCTCTTCGGCTACCTGTTCCAGGGTGGCCTGGTCGGGCTGGTCCTGGCGCTGGTCATCGCCGGCGTGGCCTCGTGGTCCTCGTACCGGTACGGGGATCGCCTGGTCCTACGGGTCAGTCGGGCCCGACCGGCCGGCCGGGAGGAGTATCCGAAGCTCCACAACGTCGTGGAGGGCCTGTGCATCGCGGCGGGCATGCCGCCACCGGCGATCTACGTGATCCCCGAGGAGGCGCCCAACGCCTTCGCCACCGGGCGGGATCCCGAGCACGCCTCGATCGCCGTGACCGAGGGGCTGCTCCAGACGCTGAACCGGGTAGAGCTCGAGGGGGTCGTTGCCCACGAGCTCTCGCACGTGAAGAACCGGGACATCCTGGTCGGCACGCTGACGGCGACGCTGGTCGGCGTGGTCGTCCTGCTGGCCGGGTGGATGCGGTGGGGGCTCTTCTGGGGCGGGGGCCGGGGCCGGGGCCGAGGAGGCGGGGGCGGAGGCAACCCCATCCTGCTGATCGTCGCGTTGGTGGCGATGATCCTGGCGCCCCTGGCGGCGCAGCTGATCCGGTTCGGGGTGTCCAGGAAGCGCGAGTACCTGGCCGACGCCGACGGCGCCCTCCTGACGCGCTACCCGCCCGGGCTGGCCGGCGCGCTGCGGAAGATCGGTCAGGCCACCAACACCATGCGGGTGGCCAACAACGCCACGGCCCACCTGTGGTTCAGCCAGCCGTCCCGGGCCGTGGGGGAGGGGCATAGCCGGGTGGAGCGGCTGTTCTCCACACATCCGCCGATCGAGGACCGGATCAGGGTGCTGGAAGAGATGTAGACTGCCGTCCCGATCCCCGTCGTGGGATCGTCGAACTTCCCCGAAGCAACTCAACCGTTCCTGAGGAGGTACGTCCGTGGCGCTTGGAGGCCGAGGGAAGACCGCGATCGGGATCGTGTCGGTCCTGGTCCTGCTCGGCGGCGCCTTCGTCGGCTACCGCCTGCTCACCCGCGAGGCGGGCGAGCCGATCATCGACATCCCGCTGGTGAACGACGAGCCGTCGCCGTGCCCGCTGACCGGGCTCGATGCCGATGACGAGTCGGTCCTCGAACGTCGGGTGCTGGCCGTGAAGATCGAGAACTCCCCCGAGGCCCGTCCGCAGATGGGGCTGGCCGAGGCCGACATCATCTACGAGCAGGAGGCGGAAGGCGGCATCACCCGGTTCAACGTCCTGTTCCACTGCCGGGACGCCGACCGCATCGGGCCCATCCGCAGCGCCCGGCCGGTGGATCCGGTGATCCTTCAGCAGTACGGGGCGCCCCTGTTCGTGCACGCCGGGAGCGTGGATGCGGTGATCCGGGCGGTCGATCGGGCCGGCATCGAGATGGTCAACTGCAACTTCGAGGAGGAGACCTGTCCCCGGGACGAGAGCCGGGAGGCTCCCCACGACGTGTTCACGTCCACCGAGACCCTCCGGGACTTCGGTGGGGAGGGCGGTGGTCCGGAGCCCGTGTTCGAGTTCGACGAGGAGGTGCCGGCGGACGCCCCGCGCGGACGACAGGTGAACCTCACCTTCTCCCCGGTGGCCAACGTGTTCTGGAAGTACCGGAACAACCGCGACCTGTACCTCCGGTTCCACGACGACGACCTGCACCAGCTGGAGGACGGGTCTCCGGTCACGGCCGCGAACGTCGTGGTCATGCTGGTGGACCGGGAGACCACCCGGATCACCGACTCGGCGGGGAACCCCGTGCCGAACTTCGATCTGGTCGGACGGGGAGACCTGCTGGTGTTCCGGAACGGGAAGGTCATCGAGGGGGAGTGGCTGCGCGACTCTGAGGAAAACGTGACCCAGCTCCTGGATGCTCAGGG
>JBOGWD010000424.1:0-15168 GCA_050693275.1 Actinomycetota bacterium
AGTCGCTGTGGAGCGGCGGGGAGAACCTCTTCTGGGACGAGGTCGGGTACGCGCAGATCTCCGACATGTGCCGGTGGTACATCGGCGGCCTCCTGACCCACGCCCCGGCGCTGCTGGCGTTCTGCGCGCCGACCACGAACTCGTACCGCCGGCTGGTCCCCGGCTACGAGGCGCCGATCAACCTGGTGTACTCGCAGCGGAACCGCTCGGCGTGCGCCCGGATCCCCGTGTACTACAAGACGCCGGCCGCCAAGCGGATCGAGTTCCGCTCGCCGGACCCGTCGTGCAACCCGTACCTGGCCTTCTCCGCCATGCTCATGGCGGGCCTCGACGGCGTGAAGAACAAGATCGAGCCGCCGGACCCGATCGACAAGGACCTGTACGACCTCCCGCCCGAGGAGGCGGTGCAGGTGAAGCAGGTGCCGGGCTCGCTGGAGGAGGTCCTCGGCGCGCTCGAGGCCGACCAGGGCTTCCTCCTGGAGGGCGGGGTGTTCACCCAGGACGTCATCGACACCTGGCTCGAGTTCAAGCGGAAGAACGAGGTGGACCAACTCCGTCTGCGCCCACATCCGTATGAGTTCTGGCTGACGTACGACTGCTAGGAACGGGTCCCCGACCGGTCACTCCGCGTCGGGGTAGAACACGCGCTCCATGGCCCGGCGGGCCCGGCGGGTGATGCGACGATAGTCGTCGAGGAACGAGGGCCGGGGGAACTCCTCGTAGCCGAGTCGCCGGGCCAGGGCCACCTGGTCCTCCGGCGTCGGCGGGATCGCCTCGGCGTGGACCCGCCGGTCGATCTCCATGGCGTTCTTCACCTCGTTGAGGAAGACGTAGGCCTCTCCCAGGGCCAGGCTCGCCCCGTCCTCGATCAGCCGGGCCCTGGCCAGCGACTCCAGCGCCTCCAGCGTGTGCCGCCGGCGGACGTCCGGGTGCTCCCGTCCGTGGCGGAGCTGCGACAGCTCCACCGCGAACTGGACGTCGGCCAGGCCGCCGTGACCCAGCTTGAAGTGGAAGCGCCGGGCGTCGACCTGGCGGACCCGCTCCTCCTCCATCCGGACACGCATCCGCCGGATCTCGGCGACCTTCTCCAGGGAGAGGTATTCCGGGTAGGCGAAGTCCTCCGCGGCCATCACGAAGCGCTTGCCCAGCATCTCGTCGCCGGCGACCATCCGGGCCTTCAGCAGCGCCTGGAACTCCCACGTCCGACCCCACCGTTCCCAGTACTCGAGCCACGCCGCCATCGAGCGGGCCAGGGGACCGCTCCGACCCTCCGGCCGCAGGTCCGCGTCGGCCTCGAAGCCACGTTCCCGGATCCCGTTCAGCACCGCCTCCGAGGTTCGCCGGGCCTCCTCGAACGCCTCCGCTCCCTCCCCCTCGTAGACGAAGACGACGTCGAGATCCGAGGCGAAGTTGAGCTCCTCGGCTCCGAGCTTGCCCAGCCCGATGACGGCGATCGACACGCCCGTTCCCGCCGCCGACAGCGCGTCGGCCACGGCCCTGTCGGCCACCTCGGCCAGGGCCCGGCCCGACTCGGGGACCCGGAGCTCTCCGGCCGCGTACGCCTGGGCCAGCCGCACCAGGGCCAGGGTCGCGGGCTCCCGAGCCCGCGGCGGTTCGGTCAGCGAAGCCACCGATCCGGGGTCGGCGGCCAAGGCGTCCGAGGCCCACGACGACGCCCCGATGAGCCGGGCCAGCCGCCCCGCCGCCTCGGGATCCGACGCCAGGGCGTCGGCCACGCCTCGGTCGTCCCGCAGCTCCTCCAGGACCCGCTCGAAGCGGAGCAGCGCGGAGTCCGGGTCGGCCGCCAGGGCCAGGGCCGGCACGGTGACCGGGAACACGTGCGCGAGCACGCGCCCCAGGCGAGTGGAGGGGTCGACCAGGCCGGCCAGACGCTCGTACGCGCCGGAGGGATCGACGAAGCCGAGGCCGGACAGGAGCTCTTCGGTGGGGCCACGCTCGATCCCGGGTCTCGGCGCCGGGGTTCCCGCGAACGTCTCCAGGAGGGGGCGATAGAAGAGCCGCTCGTGCACCCCCCGGACCACGTCGGTCTCCGTCGCGTAGGCGGCCCGCAGGTCATCGGGTCCCTCGAGCCCGATCGAGCGGGCCAGGCGACGCTGCGAGGCCTCGTCGGAAGGAAGCTCGTGGGTCCGGGTGTCTCGCACGATCTGGAGCCGGTGCTCGAGGACCCGCAGGAACCGGTACGACCGCGACAGGGCCTCGGCGTCGGGCACCCCCACGTAGCCGAGCTCGGCCAACGCGTTCAGCGCCCGGAGCGTGTTCGGCTGACGGAGCTTCGGCTCGCGACGCCCGTGGACGAGCTGGAGGAGCTGGACGGCGAACTCCACGTCTCGGATGCCGCCCCGGCCCCGCTTGACCGAGGTGGCCTCCTTTCCGCGGGCCCGCACGTACTCCTCGATCCGAACCTTCATGGCCCGGACGTCCTCGATGGCCGAGGGCTCGAGGTGCTCCGGGTAGATCACCGGCTCGAGGGCTTCCAGGAGGCGTGCCCCCGGGTCGACGTCCCCGGCCACCGGCCGCGCCTTTAGCCACGCCTGCTTCTCCCACGTGGCCGCGTGCCGCCGATAGTACTCGGTCGTGCTCTCGACCGAGCGGGACAGCGGGCCGGACCGTCCCTCGGGTCGGAGATCCGCGTCGACCCGCAGGGCCACGCCGTCGGCGGTGGGCTCGGAGAGCAGGCCGATCAGCCGGGCGGCCCGGCGGCTCGCCTCCGTCTGCGCCTCGGCGCCCGCGCCGTCGTGGACGAAGACGACGTCGACGTCGCTGGCGAAGTTGAGCTCCCCCCCGCCGAGCTTGCCCATGCCGATCACGGCCAGGCCGCGGCCGGCCTCCTCGGCCGCCACCTCGAGGCACGCCTCCGCCACGGCCGACACCTCGGCCACGACGTCCTCCAGGGACGCGCCGCCGAGGTCCCGGGCCGCCACCCGGAACAGGGCTCTGCGACGGAAGCGGCGGAGTCCCGCCTCCGGGCCCAGCCGGACAGCGTCGCCCCGGACCTCCGCCAGGAGGTCCTCCCGCCCTCTCGGGGCGAGGTCGAGGAACAGCGCGCTCTCCTCGGGGTGCGCCACCAGGAAGTCCGCCGCGGCCGTGGAGAAGCCGAGGAGCCGCGCCGCGGGCCCCACGGCCGCGGGGTCGGCCAGGGCCTCGCGGGCCTCGGGATGCTCGCCGACCCGGGACAGCGCCAGCCTGGCCAGCTCGGGGTCGGGGGCGGCCGCCAGGGCACGGCCGAGGACCTGGGGGGATGTCACAGGAGCGGGAAGTCTCGCTCGAGCTCCCAGGGCGTGACGAACGTCCGGTACGCCTCCCATTCCTCGCGCTTGTTGCGGATGAACCATTCGAAGACGTGCTCGCCGAGTGCCCGGGCCACCAGCTCGGAGCCCTCCATCGCCCGCACCGCCTCCTCCAGGCTGTTCGGCAGCGAAGCGATCCCCGAGGCTCGGCGCTCGTCCTCGGACATGACGTTCAGGTCGGCGTCCACCTCGGCCGGGGGCTCCAGCTCGCGGCGGACCCCGTCGAGCCCGGCCGCCACGATGAGGGCGAAGGCGAGGTACGGGTTACAGGCGGGATCGGGAGCCCGGTACTCGACCCGGCTCGAGCGCTCGTCCTCCGGCTTGTCCGCCGGCACCCGGACCAGCGCCGAGCGGTTCCGACGGGCCCAGCACACGGAGACCGGGGCCTCGTATCCGGGGACCAGCCGCTTGTACGAGTTCACCCACTGGTTCGTCACCGCCGTGATGCCCCGGGCGTGCTCGAGGAGGCCGGCCACGAACGAACGGGCCACCTTCGACAGGCCTGCCTCGGCGGTCGGGTCGAAGAGCGCGTTGCGCTCACCCTCGTACAGGGCGACGTGGGTGTGCATGCCGGAGCCCTGGATCCCCTCGGCCGGCTTCGGCATGAACGAGGCGTGGAGGCCGAGCTCCTGGGCGGCCTCCTTGACGACCAGCCGCACGCTCATGACCGCGTCGGCCACCGCCAGCGCCTCCTCGGGAGCGAGGTCGACCTCGTGCTGGCTGGGAGCGTCCTCATGGTGGACCATCTGCACCCGTATCCCCAGCCGCTCCAGCGCCGTGACCGTGCGCGACCGGAGCCGGTCGGCCACCTCGGCCGTGGTGAGGTCGAAGTAGCCTCCGTGGTCGAGCGGCTCGAACCGCTCCCCCGAGCCCGACACGAAGTACTCGATCTCCGGCGCCGCCGAGACCCGGTACCCGAGGTCCTCGGCCTCGCGGAGCACCCGGCGCAGCACGTGGCGCGGGTCGCCTTCGAACGGCGCCCCATCCGGATGGGTGATGTCGCACAGCATCCGGGCCACAGGCTCGTCCGTCGGCCACGGGAGGACCCTGAACGTGGCCGGGTCGGGACGGGCCAGCATATCGGCCTCCTCCACCCTGGCGAAGCCCTCTACTGCCGAGCCATCGAACCCGATGCCTTCGCGGAACCCCTTCTCCAGCTCCTCGATGGGGATAGCGAAGGACTTCAGGAAGCCGAGAACGTCGGTGAACCAGAGCCGGACGAAGCGGACGCCGAGGTCCTCGGCCTCGGCCAGGGCACCCTCGGCGGACGGGTCCACGAGCGAATCGTACCCCCGGCCGGAGCCGGATTTAACCCTCGCGTAACCTCGGACGGGCGGCGCTTGGCTACGCTCGTTCGACCGTGACGCTCTCCAACGAGGCCGAGTTCGTGCTTCGCACCGTCGAGGAGCGGGACATCCGTTTCATCCGGCTGTGGTTCACCGACGTTCTCGGCTTCCTGAAGTCGTTCGCGATCACGCCGCAGGAGCTCGAGACCGCGTTCACCGAGGGGATGGGGTTCGACGGCTCCTCGATCGAGGGATTCGCCAGGATCCAGGAGTCGGACATGGTGGCCCGCCCTGACCCCAGCACGTTCCAGATCCTCCCGTGGCGGTCCGAGGAGCACGTGGCCCGGATGTTCTGCGACATCCACAACCCCGACGGAACGCCGTTCGCCGGGGACCCTCGGCACGTCCTTCGCCGCCAGCTCGACCGCGCCGCCGAGCGGGGTTTCACGTTCTACGTCGGCCCCGAGCTCGAGTACTTCTACTTCCGGGACGCAGCCGGCACGCAGTTCCTCGACCGGGGCGGGTACTTCGACCTCACGCCCCTCGACGTGGCCACCGCGTACCGCAGACGCACGGTGGGCTACCTCGAGGGCATGGGGATCCCGGTGGAATACGTGCATCATGAGGTGGCCCCGTCGCAGCACGAGATCGACCTCCGGTACACCGACGCGCTCACCATGGCCGACAACGTCATGACGTACCGGTTGACCGTGAAGGAGGTGGCCCAGGAGGAGGGCATCTACGCCACATTCATGCCGAAGCCAGTCATGGGCGTGAACGGCAACGGGATGCACACCCATCAGTCCCTGTTCGAGGGCGACCGCAACGCGTTCTTCGACGCCACCGACGAGTACCACCTGTCGAAGGTCGGCAGGGGATACATCGCAGGGATCCTCAAGCACGCCCGGGAGATCACGCTGGTGCTGAACCAGTGGGTGAACTCCTACAAGCGGCTGGTCCCCGGATACGAGGCCCCCGTCTACGTCTGCTGGGCCCGACGGAACCGCTCCGCGCTGGTCCGGGTTCCGATGTACAAGCCGGGGAAGGAGGGGGCCGCCCGCATCGAGCTCCGATCCCCGGACCCGGCCTGCAACCCGTACCTGGCCTTCGCCGCCATGCTGGCCGCCGGGATGAAGGGGGTCGAGGACCAGGAGGAGCTGCCGCCCGAGGCCTCCAACAACATCTACGAGATGACCGAGGACGAGCGCCGGGAGGCCGGGATCGAATCCCTCCCCGAGGACCTGTACGAGGCCATCCGGTCCGCGGAGGGGTCGGCCCTCCTCCACGAGACCCTGGGCACGCACGTGTTCGAGTACCTGGTGCGGAACAAGCACGAGGAGTGGGACGCCTACAAGGCCTACGTCACTCCGTACGAGCTCGAGCGCTACCTCCCCATCCTGTAAGGCCGGCCTTCATCCGGTGGGCTGGCCGGCCGATACCCGGGATGACATGTCCGAATCGAGCCCGCGACCGATGCGGCGGAGGCGACGATGGTCCAACCTCCCGCTGCGCCTGAAGGGCTTCGTGATCGTGGCCCTCCCCGTCGGGGGCCTGTTGGTCGCCCAGGCGGGGTTCCTCATCGCGCAGCGGACGTACGCCCAGGCGGCTCAGGCCGCCCGCGAGGCGCAGGAGACCAAGAGCGTGATCCGTTCCGTCCTGATCTCCACGCTCGACGCGGAGATCAGCGTCCACGGCTATCTCCTGACCGGAGAACGGAGCCACCTCTACCTGTACCGGCAGGCCGTCGTTGCCCTGCCCCAGTCCACGGCACGCCTGGAGAACCTGGCCAACGGAGCGAGGGAGCTGGCCGCGGTGGACCGGATCGGGGAGCTCGTCGGCGCTCGGATGGAGGCGGCCGATCGGCTGCGCCGGCGACCCCGGGCCGACCAACGGCAGCTCCTCCTCCAGCGGGGGAAGATGATCACGGGCTATCTGCGCGGGGAGCTCGGCGCGCTGCAGGAACGGGAGGAGAGCGAGCTCAGGGTCCACCAGGCGAGGGCTGATCGCTACCGGTCGTTGGCCACGGCGGTGGCCGGGGCCGGCGTGATCCTCGGGCTCCTGGGTGGGGTGCTGGCCACGGCCGTCTTCACGTCCGGGGTGACGAAGAGGGTCCGCCGACTGGAGGACAACACCGAGCGGATGGCTCGCGGCGAGCCGCTCCGTTCGCTTCCGCCAGGATCCGACGAGATCGGCCGGCTGGGCCGGGCCATGGAGGAGGCGGCCGCCCGCCTCGGAGAGACCAAGGGACTGCTCCAGGGGGTGATCGACGGGACCAGCGACGTGATCTACGTCAAGGACCTTGATGGTCGGTACCGCATGATGAACGGGGCGGGCCGGTCGTACCTCGACCGGCCGCTGGAGGACATCGTCGGTCGGACCGACGACGAGCTGTACACGCCGGAGCTGGCGTCGACCAGCCGTGAGCACGACCGGGTGGTCCTCGACACCGGGAAGACCCTCACCTTCGAAACCACCGACGCCGCCCACGGGACGATCAGGATCTTCCTCGTCACCAAGGGACCCGTGAGGGACGCGTTGGGTCGCGTGACCGGGATCTTCGGGATCGCCCATGACATCACCGACCGGGAGGAGGCCGAGCGGGCCATCGCCGAAATGAACGAGAAGCTGCGGCAACAGGCCATCATCGATGACCTCACCGGGCTTCACAACCGCCGTGCCTTCATGGCCATCGGTGAGCATGAGCTCCGGGTGGCCGACCGGAGCCACCGCCCGCTGGCCGTCCTGTTCGCCGACCTCGACGGGATGAAGGGGATCAACGACTTGCTCGGCCACGTCGAGGGGGACCGGGCCCTCGGGGATGCCGCCGAGATCCTTCGGAGCACCCTCCGCGCATCGGACGTGGTGGCTCGCCTCGGCGGCGACGAGTTCTGCGCGCTCCTCCCGGACTGCCCCGAGGCCGAGGCCGAGGTGGTCCTCGGGCGGGTCGATGCGGCCATCCGCGAGCATCTGGCGATAGCGCACCGCCCGTTCGACCTCTCGCTCAGCCTCGGCATGGCCATCCACGAGCCGGGGACGGCCGAGTCGATGGAGAGCCTCATCGTCCGGGCCGACCGGGCCATGTACGAACAGAAGGCGGACCGGGCCGTCAGCTCCTGATCGGCTTCAGTGCCTGACCGGCCAGGACACCGCGTGAAGCACGGTGGTGCCGATCCGCCGAAGCACGTTTCCGCGCTCCCCGGCTCGGACGGCCCGCGTCCGACGGGCCAGTCGCTCGCGCTCCGCCACGCGGACCAGGTCGTCGATCCGCGCCTGAGCCATCGCCCTGTCGTACATCCCTGCCTCCTCTCGCCGCGGATCAGGCTAAAGGCTCGAGGTCCGGCCGTCGGTGACCGCCGGCACCCCCGATGGGTGACCTCCGGCATCCCCGGTCCGTGACGGTCGTCACACCCCGTCCTGTTGCCTGTGGGGATGGGCTCGGCAAGGATGCCCCCAGCGATGGATCGGAAGACGGGTCGCCGGGGCACGGTCGCCGCGGCCGTGCTGGCCGCGTTGGCCCTGGCCCACCCTTCGGCCAGGGCCCAGGAAGACGACGGACCGGCCGTCCGAGCATCGGTCACCGGGGAGCTGGCTCGAGGCCAGGAGGCTCGGTTCCGGGTCACCGCCACCCACCCTCTTGGGTGGGGCACGCTCGACCAGGTCCTGATCGCCCTGGAGCTCCACGGCGCCCCCTTGGAGGAGGTCACCTACGACGTCGGCGGGTCCGTCATCTCGGTCGGGAGCACCAGGGCGGTGGCCGGCACGGGGAACGCGGTCGCCGGCCGGTTCCTTCGGATCGGCGCGTTCGGCATCGCCGTGACCACCGGCGGCAACCGGCTGGAGCTCTCGTTCGGAGCCCGGATCCTGGAGGACGTGCCGGAGGATGCCCGGTTCCGGTTCGCCGCCCAGGACGACCAGGGACGGGAGGCCTCTGTGACCGTCCGGGCGGCCGTTCCCGCGGAGGAGGGAGGCCTCTCGCTGAGCACGTTGATCCTGGCGGCGGTGGGCGCGCTCCTGGCCGGAGGCTATCTGGGAGCCCGGGTGGCGACCCACCGGCGGAGGCCATCGATCTACGAGTCGGTGGCCCGGCGGATCACCGAGGAGCGGGAGGGGCGGGCACGGCCCCGGCGGTGAGCGACGGGACCGGGGCCGGCGTGTGGGGCCGCCTGAACGTCGGCGGCGCCCGCCGCCGAGGGGGGCGCCCCCGAGGCCTGTGGCGACGGCTCTCCGACCGGATCGATCCCGCCCGGTTCCGGCCGAACCTGGCGCCGGACGTGGAGCTCAAGGAGTTCCGGATCCGCTGGGGCAACGACTACGCGATGATCCGCAACCCGCGGGACCTCATCCACTACCGGCTCGAGCCGGACGAGATCGAGCTGGTCCGGCTCATGGACGGCAGCCGAACGGTGAAGGAGATCGTGGTCGATCGGTTCCGAGGCTCCGGGGAGCTCGACCTGGACGGCGTGGTGGAGCTGGTCCGCGAGCTGAACGAGGGGGGCTTCCTGGCCGGCGGCTACGTCGACGCGTACGGGGCCGTCCGCCGGGCCATGAAGCCCTCGGTCCTGACCAGGAAGGCCCGCGAGTTCGTTCGGACCCTGGCGATCGACTGGAGCGGCGCCCACCGACTGGTGCAGTGGCTGTACGCCCATGGCTTCAGGTGGTTCTTCAGGCAGATCGCCGTGGTACTCGGAGCGGTGATCGGCGTCGCCGGGGTCGTGGCCTTCGTCGCCGTCGTCCGGGGCGGCCAGTTCACGCTGTCGGGCCAGTCCCTGGCCCTCGAGTTCCTGATCCTCTTGACCCTCGATTACGTGATCACGTTCCTCCACGAGCTCGGGCATGCGCTGGTGATCGTGCACTACGGCCGCAAGGTGAAGTCGGCGGGATTCATGATCTACTTCGGCTCGCCCGCGTTCTTCGTCGAGGCCTCCGATGCGCTCATGCTCACCCGGGCCCAGCGGATCATCCAGGCCCTGGCGGGCCCGTTCGCCGAGCTGATCGCCGCCGGTGTGGCATCCATCGTGGCCCTGGCGTTCCCCGACGCCCCCATCTCATCGGTCCTGTACAAGTTCGCCGTGCTCAACTACTTCGTGCTGTTCATGAACCTGGTCCCGCTGTTGGAGCTCGACGGCTACTGGATCCTGTCCGACCTGATCCAGGTTCCGGACCTCCGGCCCCGATCCCTGTCCTTCATCCGACACGACCTGTGGCACAAGCTGCGGAACCGCGACCGGTTCTCGAGGGTCGAGGTGGGGCTGGCCCTGTACGGCATCGTGGGCGTGGCCTTCGCGGCCCTCTCCTTCTACACGGGCTTCTTCTTCTGGCGGGAGATCTTCGGCAGCCTGATCGTCCGGATGTGGGACGGCGGGCCGGTCACCCGGCTGATGCTGATCCTGCTGGGCCTCCTGGTGGCCGGCCCGCTGGTGCGGGGGGCCTGGGCCCTGGTCCGCGCGCTGGTGCGCCGGGCCAGGGCGATGTGGCAACAGGTTCGGTTCCGTCTGGAGCGTGCCTGGCGCGTGGAGGCCGCCCAGCTGATCGATGCCCTTCCGCTGTTCGAGGACCTGCCGGTGGACCTGCTGAGCGACCTGGCCGGAAGGGTGCGGCTGCGGGCCGTGGACCGGGGACAGCCCATCTTCCGCCAGGGCGACCGCCCCGATGCCTTCTACGTCGTACGCCGGGGGACGCTCCAGGTCGTCGAGGAGGATCCGGACTCGGGGAGAGAACGGGTCCTGCGGACCCTCGGCCGGGGTGACTCCTTCGGGGAGCTGGGCCTCCTCCAGAGCGCCCCTCGCGCGGCGACGATCCGGGCCCAGGACGAGGCCCAGCTCTTCCAGGTCGACAAGGGAACCTTCGACGAGCTCCTGGCCGACGCCGCGCGGGCCCCTCGCCTCGCCCCCACCGTCCAGGCAGCCGCAGAGCTCCGGGCCCTGGCTCCGTTCGCCGATCTCGCCTCGGGTCAGCTCGCGGAGCTCCTCCGGCTGGGCGCGTGGATCAACGTGCCGCCGGGCAAGACGATCATCCGGCAGGGCGAGCAGGGCGATGCCTTCTACGCGGTCGGCTCCGGCCAGGTCGAGGTGATCGAGGACGGCCATTCGGTCGGCGTGCTCGGGCCCGGCTCGTTCTTCGGCGAGGTGGCCCTGCTGCTCGACGTGCCCAGGACCGCGACCGTCAGGGCCCGGACGCCCGTCCGTGTCTACCGGCTGGAGCGGGACGGGTTCGACCGGCTGGTTGGGGAGGCGTTCCGACGGGGTAGGCTGAACCCGCACGTGCTCGTGGAGCGCTCACAGAGGCACTGAGGGGGGAGATGGACTGCTGGCACTGCCGCCGAACCGCCGTCGGGATCTGCCGGTTCTGCGGCCGGGGCATCTGCCAGGATCACGTCGAGACGCATCCCTACATCCTGGAGCTGTTCAAGGGAAGCGAGGTGACCAAGGTCCTGGTCGTCGAGGACGCCCTGTACTGCGGAGCCTGCACGCCCCGGCCCGACCCCCTCGAGCTGCCGGAGCTCGACTGAGCCTCACACGTTGACGATCTCGCCCGGCTCCCCGGGCTCGGTCCCCCGCTCCTCCACGGTGAGGTCGCAGGTCGGGCAGTGCCACCGAGCCTCCATCGGCGTGCCGCAGGTGCGATGTCTGGGGGCCTCCCCTCCGCCGGCCCGCCCCGCCCCCCAGTCGGTCAGGAGTCGTACGGCGCCGGCGAGCTCCCGCCCCGCCGACGTCAACCCGTAGGTCAGACGAAGGGGTCGCTCGGAGTAGGGCTCCCCGGCCACCACCCCGGCCCTTTCCAGCCGCCGGAGCCGGTCGGCCAGGACGTTCGGCGCGATGCCGCTGACCTCCCCGGCCAGGTCGCTCCACCGGCGGGGGCCATGGAGCAGGGCCTCCACCAGCAGGAGGCTCCACCGGTCGCCCACCCGCTCCAGGGCGGCCTCCAGCGCCGAGGTGCCGCTCGCGCCGCTGGTCGCTCCCACCGGACCCTCCCTTGTCATAGCTCTCCAGCCATAGTAACTTGCTAGTTGCAAGATAGCATGTCAGACGGGCCGAGAGGAGGAGGAACCCTCATGACGGTATTGGGAGAGCTGGAGGAGGCCGTCCGGAGCGTGGCCGAGCGGGCCGGCCCGGCGGCGGTGGGGATCGGGGATCGCTGGGGCCGCGGCTCCGGCGTGGTGATCGGCGAGGGGCGGGTCCTGACCAACGCCCACAACGTGCGGGGCGAGCGGATCGCCGTGTCCTTTCGGGACGGCCGGGTGAACGAGGGCACGGTGGCCGGGGTCGACGCCGACGGGGACTTGGCGGTGATCTCGGTGGACACGAACGGCGCCCCGGCGCTCGAGTGGGGAGACGGCGACGGGCTCGCCGTCGGCACGGCCGTGTTCGCGCTGGCCAACCCGGGTGGCCGCGGCCTCCGCGTCACCTTCGGCCTGGTCTCGGGGACGGAGCGGTCGTTCCGAGGACCGAGGGGCCGCCGGATCGCGGGCAGCCTCGAGCACACCGCTCCCCTGGCCAGGGGGTCGTCCGGCGGGCCGGTCGTCGACGCCGAGGGGCGCCTGGTCGGTCTGAACACGAACCGGGCCGGAGAGGGCTTCTACCTGGCCATCCCGGCCGACGGGTCGCTGCGGGAGCGCGTCGAGGCCCTGGGCCGGGGCGAGTCCCCTTCGGCACCTCGCCTGGGGGTCGGCGTGGCCCCACCCTGGGTGGCCGCCCGGATGCGGCGGGCCGTGGGGCTTCCGGAGCGCGAGGGTCTCCTGGTCAGGGGGGTCGAGGACGGGAGCCCGGCCGACCGGGCCGGCCTCGGCCGCGGCGACCTGATCGTGGAGGCCGGCGGACGTCCGGTGGCCAGCGCCGACGACCTCCACGCCGCCATCGACGAGGCGGGAACCGGCGGCACCGTGACGCTCACGGTCGTCCGCGGCGAAGAGGAGCGCTCCGTGGCGGTGCGGCTCTCCCCGGCCGAGTCACCCACCGAGCGGGAGGAGGCCTGAGAACATTGTGACGCGCGTCACAGGATCCGGCGTGACCCACAACACGCCAGGGCCGGTGACCCCCGTCACAGACCGATCACACTCCCGGGGAGCACACTGCGCCCAGATGTCCACGCCCGCGAGGGCCGGGAGCCGAAGGGGGTGAGTCGGATGGCGGAGAAGAAGATCTCCCCGAAGAAGCCGGGCACCAGGTCTTCCTCCTCGAGCAAGACGGCGGCCACGCGCGTGACCAAGCGTCGGGCCGCACGCAAGGGGATGCGGAAGTCGGTCAGGAAGAGCGTACGGAAGCGGTAACGGCTTTCCGGAGCGAAGGCTCTGTGATGAACGGGCCCGTCCTCACGGGCCCGTTCCGCATCCCGCCGCTGGTTCCCCCGCGGTCCCTCGGCTACGCTTTCCGCCATGGCCACCAGCACGTCCGGGGGCCGCACCAGGCTCGCCGGAGCGACCCGCACCGCGCTCGAGCGGGCCATGCACCAGGCCCACCTGCTCCGGGACACCCCGGCCGGCGCCGTCGAGGACCTGGCCC
Source organism: Actinomycetota bacterium (assembly GCA_050693275.1). Lineage (GTDB taxonomy): Bacteria > Actinomycetota > UBA4738 > UBA4738 > CALAEC01 > CALAEC01. Next base: position 13,093 of record JBOGWD010000424.1, read on the forward strand.
AGAAGGGCTCGGTCCGTGAGTACCGGCGGGGAACGTACCTGTTCCACCAGCACGACGAGGCGCCCAGCGTGTACTTCCTGTGGAAGGGCCGCGTGGAGATCAGCTCGACCTCGGTGACCGGCCACCGACAGCTCCACACCACCCTCGAGCCGCCGCAGTTCTTCGGCGAGCTCGGCGTTCTGGGGGACATGCATCGGACGGCCACGGCCGTGGCCCTCGAGGACACCGCGGTGTGCGTGATACCCGGCGAGGCATTCGTCGAGTTCCTGGCGGCCCAGCCCGAGTCCAGCCGGTCCCTGCTCCGAGCCCTGGCCCGGCAGATCGCCGAGCACGAGGCCCTGGTGGAGGACCTCCTGTTCCTCGACCTGAAAGGCCGGGTGGCCAAACGGCTCATCGGCCTGTGCACCCCCACCCTCGAGGAGCTGCCCGACGACGGGGCGGTGATCCCCTCGGTCGTCACCCATGCCGACCTGGCGGCGCTGGCCGGGGGGAGCCGGGAGAACGTGACCCGGATCCTCTCCGAGCTCGGGCGGCGGGGCCTGGTGAAGCGCCAGGGGCGTCGCTACGTCCTGGCCAACGTCGACGGCCTCCGCAGGCTGGCCGGCCTGTAGCCGCGCTACGCTGTTCCGGTGCGGATCGCGCTCGCCCAGCTGAACCTCGTGGTCGGCGACCTCGACGGGAACGTCGAGAAGATGGCCACGTGGGCCCGCGAGGCCACGGGACACGGCGCCGACCTCGTCTGCTTCCCCGAGCTGGCCCTCACCGGGTATCCGCCGGAGGACCTGGTCCTTCGCCGGTCGTTCGTCGACGCCAACCTGGAGACTTTGGGCGAGCTCGCGACGCGGGCGGCCGGAGGGTGCGCGGTGCTGGTCGGCTTCGTCGATCGGTCGGAGCGGGGGCTCCACAACGCCGCCGCGCTCCTCCGAGGAGGCGCCGTCGAGGCCCGGTACCACAAGCACCGGCTTCCCAACTACGGCGTGTTCGACGAGAGACGGTACTTCGTGCCCGGGGAGGAAGGGTGCTCGGTGCGAGTGGCGGACTCCACGCTGGGGATCTCCGTGTGCGAGGACGCCTGGCGGCCCGGCCCGCCCTTCGACGAGTACGCGGGGAGGACGCAGGTCATCCCCAACATCAATGGGTCGCCGTACCACCGCCGCAAGGCCCACGAGCGGCTGGAGGTCTGCGCGGCCAGAGCCCGGGAGACGGGGGCCTGGATCGTCTACGTGAACCTGGTCGGAGGCCAGGACGAGCTGGTATTCGACGGCGGCTCGATCGTTGTGTCGCCCGACGGCGAGCAGGTCTGGCACGCGGCGGCCTTCGAGGAGGACCTGCTGGTCGTGGACGTCCCGGGCACCGACCCGCCGGAGGGCAAACCCCCCCTCCCCGATCCGACCAGGGAGCCCTGGCCGGAGGAGGCGGAGGAGGTGTATCGGGCGCTCGCCCTGGGCCTGGGCGACTACGTCCGCAAGAACGGGTTCGGCCGGGTGGTCCTGGGCCTGTCCGGCGGGATCGACTCCTCACTCACCGCAACCCTTGCCGCCGACGCGCTCGGTCCGGACGCCGTTGGGGTCCTGGCCATGCCCTCGCCTTACTCCTCGCCGGAGAGCGTGCAGGACTCCCGGGACGTGGCCGGTCGCCTGGGCGTCCGGCTGGACCGCGTCCCCATCGACGGCGTGTTCGCCGCGTACCGCCAGGCCCTGGAGGAGGTCTTCGCGGGGACCGAGCCCGACGTGACCGAGGAGAACCTGCAGGCTCGGATCCGTGGCAGCTACCTCATGGCGCTCTCGAACAAGTTCGGCTCGATGGTCCTGGCCACCGGCAACAAGAGCGAGCTGGCCGTGGGCTACTCGACGCTGTACGGGGATCTCGCCGGCGGGTTCGCCCCGCTGAAGGACGTGCCGAAGACGCTCGTGTACGAGCTGGCCCGGTGGCGGAACAAGCAGACCGACCCGGCGCCGATCCCCGACCGGGTGCTGGAGAAGCCGCCGTCGGCCGAGCTCCGGCCCGGCCAGCTCGACACCGACTCGCTCCCGCCGTACGAGCTCCTCGACCCGATCGTCGAGGACTACGTGGAGG
>JBOGWD010000425.1:0-4646 GCA_050693275.1 Actinomycetota bacterium
CCTGACCGACGTCCGCCCCTGGTAGCCGGTAGGCTGGGCCGCGATGGCCGAGCGTGGACGCGGGTTCACCACCCGGGCCCTCCGGACCGAGGTCGACCTGGGGGAGGCCCGGCCGGTCTCCACCCCGATCTACCAGACGGCCGCGTTCGCCTTCGACGACCCCGAGGTGCTCGCCGAGACGATCCGCCGGGGCAAGGACGCCGGTTACGTCTACACGCGGTGGCACAACCCGACCCGGGCCGCGCTGGAGGAGATCGTGGCCGATCTCGAGGACGGGCAGCGGGCCGTCTCGTTCGCCTCGGGCATGGCCGCCATCACCACGGTCCTGGCCGCCCTGACGCGCTCGGGGGATCACGTGGTGGCCAGCCCGACGTTGTACGGCGGCACCTACTCGGTCGTGACGAAGCTGCTGCCCCGGTGGGGCATCGAGGCGACCCTGGCCGGATCGCACCGGGTGGACGACATGGTGGCTGCCTTCCGCGAGGAGACCACGGTCTGCTACGCGGAGACGATCGGGAACCCCCACGTGCCGGTGACCGACATCGAGGCCCTGGCGGCCGTCTGTGGTGAGCGCGGCGTTCGGCTCGTCATCGACAACACGTTCGCCAGCCCGTACCTGTGCCGCCCGCTCGGCCTCGGCGCCGACGTCTCGCTGCACTCGACCACGAAGTACATCGGCGGACATCACGACCTCACCGGGGGGGTGGCCGTGGGCGACCGCGACCTCCTGGGGCAGGTCCGGGACATGTCGATCGACCTCGGAGGCGTGGCGGGCGTCCTGGACGCCTGGCTGGCCATCAGGGGGGTGCAGACCCTGGCCCTGCGGATGGAGCGACACGGCGTCAACGCCACGTCCCTGGCCCAGCTGCTCGAGGGGCACCCCAAGGTGGCCCGGACCTGGTACCCCGGGCTCCCCTCGCACCCCGATCACGAGGTGGCCTCGCGCATCCTCCGGGGGCACTCCGGGATGCTGTCCTTCGAGCTCGCCGGGGGCATCGAGGCCGGACGACGGTTCCAGGAGTCGCTCGAGGTGGCCCTGGTGGCCCCGAGCCTGGGCGGGGTGCACACGCTGGCCACCCATCCGGCCACCGTCACCCACACCCAGATGCGCGCGGAGGAGCGCCGGGCGCAGGGGATCGCCGACGGCCTGATCCGGGTGTCGGTGGGGATCGAGGACGCCGAGGACATCCTGGAGGACTTCGAGCGGGCGCTGGAGAAGGCGTGAGCGCTCGGAAGCTGCGGGTCCTCCTGGTCTTCGGCGGCCGTTCGGCCGAGCACGAGGTCTCGGTGGTGTCGGCCCGGTCGGTGCTCGAGGCGCTCGACCCGGCGCGATACGAGGTCGTGGCGGTGGGCATCGACAAGGACGGCGGATGGCACCTCCTCCCCGGCCCGCCCGCGCTCCCCGAGGGCGTCACGGGGGAGCTTCCGGCGGTGGCCCCGGGGGCGGGGTCGGACGTCTCACTCGACCGTGTGCCGAGCACCCGCGAGCTGGTCAGCTCGTCGGGAGATCGGGAGTCGGTCGACGTGGTGTTCCCCCTGGTCCACGGGCCCTTCGGCGAGGACGGCACGCTCCAGGGCCTCTTCGAGATGGCCGGCATCCCCTACGTCGGCGCCGGGGTCACGGGCTCGGCGCTCGGGATGGACAAGGCCCTGCAGAAGACGCTGTTCACGACGGCGGGGCTCCCCGTGGTTCCGCACGAGGTCGTCCCCGAGCGTGAGTGGAGGGAGGATCCCGAGGCCGTGACGGCTCGGGCCGAGTCGATGGGGATGCCGCTGTTCGTGAAGCCGGCGGCGCTGGGGTCCTCCGTGGGCATCACCAAGGTGAAGACTCCGGCCGACCTGGAGCCGGCCATGGAGGACGCGTTGCGGTACGGCCGTAAGGCTCTCATCGAACAGGCCGCCGAGGGCGTCCGGGAGATCGAGTGCGCCGTCCTCGGGAACGACGACCCGGTGGCCTCGGTGCCGGGGGAGATCATCCCCACGGCCGAGTTCTACGACTACCGAGCGAAGTACCTCGACGAGTCCACCAGGCTCATCGTGCCGGCCGACCTGTCCCCGGAGATCACCGAGGAGGTCCAACGGATGGCCGTGGCGGCGTTCCGGGCCATCGACGCGGAGGGGATGGCCCGAGTGGACTTCTTCTTCCGACAGCCGGACGAGCTGATCGTCAACGAGATCAACACGATCCCGGGCTTCACCACTGTCTCGATGTACCCGAGGCTCTGGGAGGCCTCGGGCGTCTCCTACCCGGAGCTCGTCGACCGGCTGATCGGCCTGGCCCTGGAGCGCCGCGAGCTCGAGGCGAAGCGGGGCAACGTGCTGCCCCCGAGCCGGGCCTGAGCCGTCCGCTTACAGGTGGACGACCGGGCAGGTGAGGGTTCGGGTGATCCCCTCCACGGCTTGGATCTTGGCCACCACGAGCTTCCCGAGGTCGTCGACGTTCTTCGCCTCGGCCCGGACGATCACGTCGTAGGGCCCCGTCACGTCCTCGGCCGAGGTGACGCCCTTGATGTCGGCGACTTCCTTGGCCACCTGCGCGGCCTTGCCGACCTCGGTCTGGATCAGGATGTAGGCCTGTACCACGTTCACCTCCTCCGACCGGCGAGCCCACATTCTATGCCAGCGCGGAGGGCGCTCCCAACAGGGTGGGCGCCTCGTCGCCGGGGGAGGGAGAATCGGGGCATGCCCAAGCCCGACGAGCCGCTGGACGCCTACCGGCGCATCCGGAAGCCGGTGCCCCCGCCCGGCCGGGCCATCCCCGACCGGCGGCGGAAGGAGGAGGAGGAGCGGGCCCGCCGCGAGATGGAGGAGGAGCGGGACCGCACCCGCCGCGACACCCGCCGCGACGACGAGCCCGAGGAATAGCGCATGGTGCGGTTCACCGATCGGATCGACGCGGGGCGACGGCTGGCCGAGGCCGTGGCCCACCTGGAGGGCGAGGACGTCGTGGTCCTCGGGGTGCCCCGGGGCGGGGTTGAGGTGGCCGCCGAGGTGGCCGCGGTCCGGGGCTGGCCGCTCGACATCGTCATCCCTCGGAAGGTCGGGGCCCCCTTCAACCCCGAGCTCGGCCTGGGCGCCATCGCTCCCGGCGTGCGCGTTTTGGACGAGCGGTTGATCAGGACCCTGAACGTGTCGGAGCGCTACCTGGAGGAGGAGATCGCCGCCCAGGAGGAGGAGATCAGGCGGCGGACCGACGCGTACAGGGGCGGCCGACCCCCGGTGTCCGTGACCGGCAGGGTGACCGTGGTCGTGGACGACGGCGTGGCCACGGGGGGGACCGCCGTGGCGGCGGTCCGGTGGGCCCGGGCGGCCGGGGCCTCCCGGGTCATCCTGGCGATCCCCGTGGCCCCCCGCGAGGCCGTGGCCAGGCTCTCGAAGGAGGCCGACGAGGTCGTGGCCCTGGCCACCCCCGAGCCGTTCTTCGCCGTGGGGCAGTGGTACGAGCGGTTCCCGCAGACCAGCGATCGGGAGGTCGTGGACCTGCTCGAACGAGCACCCGGGTGATGCTCGAGGTCCTCGTGGCGATCCCGCTCGTCCTGATCGGCCTGTGGTCGGCGTGGCGCTCCCTGGCCGAGCCGGTTCCCGCCGAGGATGCCGGCTCCCGCCTCCTCATCGCGGTCCACCAGGCCTCCAAGGCCGGATTCTGGTTCGGGTTCGCCGGGTTCTTCCTGGCGTACGGGCTCCTCGAGCACCCGGAGGGGGTCCGCTGGTTCGCCCTGGTACCGGTGGGGATGGCCGTCCTCCGGCTGGCCTCGGCCCTCCTGCTGGCTCGTCGCTGAAGGACTAGTCATCTGGGGCCATCTCCAGAATGGTCCCCGGCCTCGCTCACCGACCCCCGGCCCGCGCCCGATAGACATGCGTATGGAAGCCAACGGGGTGGCCAGGGAGTTCTGGAACGAGGTGTTCGACCTGCGTGCCGCGCTCACGGACCCCCGCGAGAAGCGGACGGCGAAGGAGCGCGAGAAGCGGCTGCGCCGGATCGCCGCCCCCCGCCCCTCGGGTCGTACCTCCGGCTGAGGCCGTCAGCCCGCCGCCTTGATGATCTCCTCGTCCAGGTCCGGGAACCCCTTCAGGAACTCCAGGCGCTCCGACCGGAACCGGTCCACCAGGGCCCGGTACTCCTCGGTCCGGCCCTCGCGCTCGTAGAGGGTTCGGGGCCGGAGCAGCTCGGGGTCGTCGATCCCCGGCACCGACTCCGCCACGGAGTAGCCGAAGTCGTCGTCATCGGTCCACGAGATGGTGTCCTCGGAGATCGCCTTCACCACGGCCGACGAGTGGGGGATCCTCACCTTCTTCGACCGGTCGTCGCTCTCGGGGCCGCCGACCCGCCCGGTGTTCATGAGGAACACCTCGATTGGGTGGGAGGCCAGGAGCTCCAGGATCCGATTGCCCTGCTGGCCGTGGCGGAGCGGGAAGAAGGGGTTCGTGCCGGGCACCCGGAGGAACTTCCCCTCCTCGGCCACGCCGCCGGCCGAGGTGCCGGTGGTCTCCCCCAGCATGAAGTACGCGGCCGCCTGGGCCTGAGACAGCCTGGCCACCGCCGGGATGATGTTCTCGTTCCGGTTCAGGATCAGGAGGTGGTCGACCGTGCCGACCTCGCGCGGATCCTTCCACCGGGCCAGCGCGTCCATGGCGAACACGGCTCG
>JBOGWD010000426.1:0-5284 GCA_050693275.1 Actinomycetota bacterium
TCGATGGCCTGGCGACGCTGGCGCCGGTCTTCGCCGAGGACGGCACCGTCACCGCCGGGAACTCCAGCGGGGTCACCGACGGGGCCGCCGCGGTGATCGTCATGAGCGAGGCCCGGGCCGCGGCCGAGGGCCGGGAGCCCCTGGCCCGCGTGGTGGCCTCCGCATCGGCGGGGGTCGACCCGGCGTTCATGGGGATCGGCGTGGTTCCGGCCGTGCAGAAGGTTCTGGAGAAGACCGGGCTGTCCATGACCGACTTCGAGGTGGTCGAGATCAACGAGGCCTTCGCCGCGCAGGTCCTGGCGGTGGACCGGGAGCTGAAGCTCGACCACGACAGGCTGAACCCGAACGGCGGGGCCATCGCCCTGGGCCACCCCATCGGCATGTCCGGGGCCCGGATCGTGCTCTCGACCGCCTACGAGATGCGGGAGAAGGGGTACTCGCTGGGCCTGGCCGCCCTGTGCATCTCCGGGGGTCAGGGCATGGCCATGGTCCTCGAGCGGTCGTGAGGCGGTGGATCCCCCTGCTAGCCGGCCACGGCCCACACCACCAGGGCCACCACCACGGCCAGGGCCGTCAGGAAGATGGCCAGGTCGACGGCCTTGACCCGCCCCGGGCGCATCGCGTTGAAGCCCATCGCGGCTCCAGCGTAGCAGTCGGCGCTGCGAGCCCGGACCGGTGATCCCGGCCCGGATCAGCTTCGTCACGCTCGGCGTCCGGGATATCGACCGGATGCGGGCCTTCTACCGGGACCTGGGCTGGCCCCGGGCCGACGTGGACGACGAGGACGTGGCCTTCTTCCTGACCGGTCCTACGGTCCTGGCCCTGTTCCGGCATCACCTCCTGGTGGCCGACGCGGGGCTCGACCCCACGGATCAGCCCGCCGGCTTCCGCGGCCTCAGCCTGGCCGTCAACGTGGAGACCCGCGAGGCCGTGGACGAGGCCCTCGAGGCCGCTCGGAAGGCGGGCGCCACGATCCTCAAGGAGCCGGTCGACGCGTCCTGGGGCGGACGGACCGCCTACTTCGCGGACCCGGAGGGCAACGCCTGGGAGGTGGCCTGGCTCCCCGGCTCGTCCTTCGACCAGCGCGGAGGGCTCATCCCGCCGTGGGGTCCACGGGAGCCATGAACGTCACTCCTCGGCCACGAGGTCGCCGAACGTCCGGGCGTTGCGCACGGCGTAGTCCCGGTAGCAGTTGTTGAACAGCGCGTGGGTCTCCTTGGCCCCCTCCATCATCTTCTCGACCCTGGGAACCCACTCCCCCAGCTCCCCGTCCGAGTAGTCGTACCGGAACCGTTCGGTCGGGTGGACGTTCTTCTTCGTCCACGTCTCCTCCCGCCGGCCGTGGAACCGGACGACCGAGAACCGCTCTGACGTCGCCTCGGCCACCGGGGGCACGCTCACCTTGGATCCCTGAGGCATGTCCACGGCCACGAACGGGATCCCCTCGGCCCGGTGGAAGTCCAGGGTCTTCCGGGTGGCCTCCTCGTCGGCGAACCACGCGCCCTGTCGGTACTCGACGGCGATCTCGTAGTCGGGGAGGCGCTCCCGGGCGGCGAGCATCTCCTCTCGCGCCCTCGAGCCCGGCATGAACCACTGCGGGTACTGGAACATGACCAGGCCGAGCTTCCCGGCGGAGTGCAGCGGCATCAGGGCGGAGCGAAACATCTCCCAGATCCGATCCACGGCGTCGGGCGGGATGTCCTTGGCGGGCACGCGAGGCCCAGCACCCTCCGGCAGCGACTCCCGGATGTCCTTGGGCAGCCCTCGCAGCAGGACGGGGTGGCCGGTCATCAGCGAGAACGCCTTCACGTCGAACGTGAAGTCCGTCGGCGTCCGCTGCACCCACAGCGCGGCGTTCCGCTCGCTGGGGAGCCCGTAGTACGTCGAGTCCACCTCGACGACGTCGAACCTCGAGGCGTAGAACTTCAGGCGCTCCTCGGGCGTGTTCGCCTCGGGCGGGTACCAGCCAGACTCGAGCAGGGTCTTGTCGGTCCAGGACGCCGTTCCGACGCGGAGGCGGCCCACCTAGACGCGGGCCCGGCGGCGCCGGATCGTCCGCAGGGCCTCGCGGAGCGGCTCCAGGATGCTCTCCTGGTCCACGTCCATGGCCAGCTCCTCGATCGAGGCGATGTCCTTGAGCGCCGCCTCCAGGGCGTCGCCGGCCTGGTCGGCCTCCCGGAGGGCCTGGACCAGCAGCGCGGTGTAATCGCGGTTGAACGCCTTGCCGCACCAGGGACAGTGTCCGCCGGAGCCGATCACCTGCTCCGGCAGGAACTCCCGGCCGCAGTTCGCGCACGTCCCTCGGATCTTCACACCGGCTCCTTCCGCGCGGCCCCACGCTCGACGAGTTCGGCCGCCGTGTCGGCCAGGGCGAACGGGTCCACGGGTTTCACGAACCACGCGTCAGCGCCGGACCACTTGGCCAGCCACTCGTCCTGGGCCCGGGCCAGCACCACCACCACCGCACCGGGGAACGGCTCCGCCGCGCCCGTGAGATCCTTGGCCACCGCGAAGGCTCCCGCGCCCGAGGCGATCTCGTCCGCGACGACCAGCTCCGGGAGCTCCCGCCAGGCCGTCCGCAGGCCCTCCAGCCCGTTCTCGGCCTCGAGGAAGGACCATGGCTCTCCGGTCCGCCGCTGGAGGCCGCCGATGGCCGTGCGCAGCTGCCGCCGCAGATCCGGGTCCGGGGAGATCACCAGAGCCTTCACGGGCGTCATTCTATCGGCAGCCAGGACCACCCTCGCCATTCGGTGACGTCGAGAGCGACGACGGCTCCCTGCGCCGGCATGTCCCGGTACTGGGGATACTTCTCGAGGAGCAGGGCGAGCCCCCGGTCGCGCTCGGGCCCATCCTCGAGGATCCGCCCCCTCCCCCGCAGCCGCACCCACCACAGCCTCGGCCAGTCCTCCTCGTAGTGGTCGATCAGGACCGTCATCCCGTCCGGGTTCGCCCGGATGTTGGCCAGCCGGCGGACGTGGGGCGAGCGCTTCGGCTTGTCGTCGATCGAGGAATAGAGGACGTCGCCTTCGACCGCGAACACGAGCGGGACGAGATGGGGACGGCCGTCGGCGTCGATGGTGCCGAGGCGGGCCACCCTGGCCTCGGCCACCAGCCGGCGCATGACCGCCGGCTCGATCGGGGGCACGGGTGTGGTCAGTCGTACCGCGGCTTGGCGGAGGGACCCCGCCACGGATAGCCGATCGTATGCTGCCAGCAGTTCGGCCCGGGGTTGTAGGAGGAGAGCTTGGTCCCGCACACCGAGCAGCTCCGGCCGGCGTCCGCCGAGGCGTTCTCCCGGCTCTCCCCGTCCTGGGCCTTGCGTACGTCCTTGGCCATGTCGAGCAACTCCCGGATCTCGTCCTGCGGGCGGGGGACCATGTTTTCCGGCGCGTTCGGCGGAATGATACCACGGGGTCGTAATCGGGAAAATCCGCAGGTCGGAGCGGGTTTCGGCTTCCGCCTACTCCACGGTCCAGGTGTCGCCGCCGTGCAGCAGCGTCTGGAGGTCCCCCCGGCCGATCTTCTCCACGGTCATCTCCAGCTGGCGGTCCATGGCCTCGCCGTAGACCGGGCGCCGAACGTCCCGGAAGACCCCGATCGGCGTGGGGCCGGTGGGCTGGTGGGACAGCTGAGCGAGCGAGAATGCCAGGGCCGGGTTCTCCCGGTGGGCGTCGTGCACGAGCAGCGCCTCCTCGCCCGTGGCCTCGACCTCGACGATCTCCAGGCTCCCGTCCGGCTTCTGGACCACGCCCTGCTCGCCCTGCTCCCCGAACCGGATCGGCTTCCCGTGCTCCAGGCGGATCTGGTTGCGCTGCGCGCCGTGCTGCTTGTCCCGGACCGCGGCGAAGGCCCCGTCGTTGAACACGTTGCAGTTCTGGTAGATCTCGATGAACGCCGCGCCCCGGTGCTCGGCGGCGGCCCGGAGCACGCCGGTGAAGTGCTGGCGGTCGTTGTCGATGGTCCTGGCCACGAAGGCGGCCTCGGACCCGACGGCCAGGGCCACCGGGTTGAACGGATGGTCGAGCGAGCCGAACGGGGTGGACTTGGTGACCTTTCCCTCCTCGCTGGTCGGCGAGTACTGGCCCTTGGTGAGACCGTAGATCTGGTTGTTGAACAGCAGGATCTTCAGGTCGACGTTGCGCCGGAGCGCGTGGATGAGGTGGTTGCCCCCGATCGACAGCCCGTCCCCGTCGCCGGTGACCACCCACACCGACAGGTCGGGCCGGGCGGTGGCGATGCCGGTGGCCAGCGCGGGAGCACGGCCGTGGATACCGTGGACCCCGTACGTGTCCACGTAGTAGGCGAACCGCCCCGAGCATCCGATGCCGGCCACCCACACCATCTGGTGGGTCGGCACCCCGATCTCGGGCAGGAACCCCTGGACGGTCGAGAGGATGGCGTAGTCGCCGCACCCCGGGCACCACCGGGGCTCCTGATCGCTGACGAAGTCCTTCTTCGAGAGCTCCACGGGCACCCCGCCGGGCTGCCCGTTGCCCCGCTGTCCGTTCCCCTCGGTCACGCCATCCTCCGGATGATCTCTTCCTCGAGCTCCTCGGCAAAGATCGGCTGCCCCTGCACCTTGCTGAACACCTGGGCATCGACCAGGTACTCGGCCCGGACCAGCTTCACGAGCTGTCCTGCGTTCATCTCCGGCACCAGGATCTTCCCGTACCGGCGGAGGATGTCCCCGAGATCCTTGGGGAGAGGATTCATGTGGTACAGGTGCAGCCTGGCCACCTTCTTCCCCCGGTCCCGGGCCCGGTCCACGGCGACCCGGATGGCCCCGTAGGTCGAGCCCCACCCCAGCACGAGCAGGTCGGCCTCCCCGCTGGTGTCGTCGACCTGGAGCGGCGGGATCTCGTCGGCCACCTTGAGGACCTTGGCGGCCCGGAGATCGGTGGCCCACTGATGGTTCTGGGGGTCGTAGCTGATGTTCCCGGTGGAGTCCGCCTCCTTCTCCAGACCCCCGATGCGGTGCTCCAGCCCCTCGGTGCCCGGGACGGCCCACGGCCGGGCCAGGTTCTCGTCCCGGAGGTAGGGCAGGAACTCCGGGCCCATGTTGGGCCGCTCGGCGAAGTTCGGGTCGATCGAGGGCAGGTCGTCGATCTCGGGGAGGTGCCACGGCTCCGAGGAGTTGGCCAGGAAGGTGTCGGTGAGCAGGATCACCGGGGTCCGGTACGTCATGGCGATCCGGCACGCCTCCAGGGCGGCCTCGAAGCAGTTCGACGACGTGTAGGCGGCCACGATCGGCAGGGGGGACTCGCCGTGCCGCCCGTACATCGCC
>JBOGWD010000427.1:0-2131 GCA_050693275.1 Actinomycetota bacterium
CAACGGTCGAAAACTGACCCCCTCACCCTGCGTTCCCCGTAGGCCTCACCTTCCCGACGTCCCGATCCTTCAGCCGGTAGCTGTCACCCTTGAGCGAGATGATCTCCGCGTGGTGGATGAGCCGGTCGACCATGGCCGACGCGGTGACGGCGTCTCCGAAGATCTCCCCCCACGCCGAGAACGGCTTGTTGGAGGTAACGATCATCGACGCCCGCTCGTAGCGCTCGGAGACCAGCATGAACATGAGGTTTGCTGCCTCGGGGTCGAACGGGATGTAGCCGACCTCGTCCACCACCACCAGCGGGATGCGTCCCAGCCGGCGGAGCTCCTCGGTGAGGCGGCCCTGACGGTGGGCGTCGGACAGGCGTGCCACCCACTGCGTTGCGGAGGCGAAGGCCACCCGGTGACCCGCCAGGCACGCCCGGATGCCGATCGCGATCGACAGGTGCGTCTTGCCGGTCCCAGGAGGCCCCAGGAACACCACGTTGCCGCACTCGCTCAGGAAGTCGAGCTGGCCGAGGTGGGCAAGCACCTGGCGGGAGACCGACTTCTGGAAGCTGAAGTCGAACTCGTCCAGGGACTTGCGCGCCGGGAAGCGAGCGGTGCGGATCCTGGTCTCTCCGCCGTGGGCGGAGCGGGACAGGTGCTCGGTGGCAAGCAGCTCCTCCGCGAAGCGCTCGTAGGACCACGCCCCCTCCCGCGCCCGCTCCGCCAGCGCCGGCAACGCCTTGGCCGCAGCGGGAGCCTTGAGAGCGCGGAACAGGTGCGAGAGTTCGGCTTTCGCGCTCATCTGGGGCTCCCCTCATGAAAACGTGCCGCTGTAAGGTCCTCAGAGCCGTTTTCATCGCCCGGGTGGGCCAGCAGACCGGGGGGAACGCCGAACGCGCGATCGTAGACGCCGAGATCGCGTACCTCGACGTCGGGGTCGACCGACGAGTCGTCCGTCTCCCTGCGCTGCCTGATCGCGCGCCCGTGTGCAGCGGCGGTGATCTGCCGGTGCGGGGCGAACGACCGGGAATGGTCGGCGACGACCGTACCGTCTCTCGTGACGCAGGCCACACGCTCTTGGGTGACTCTCACCTCCACGAGCTGGCCCACGGCGTCTGGATGCACCGAGTAGTCGCACGTGTCCACGCGCACGTAGGGATCGGGGCGCACCGGTGCGTGGAAGCGCCAGGACGTGTCGGGGGGTGAAGCGGGCAGCGGCCGAAGCGCGGAGCGGTCCTCGGCCCACCGGTCGGCGGGACGACAGCGGAGCATCCGGTGGAACCGCACGTTGGCCACCCCCTCGAACCAGTAGTCGAGCTGGCCCTGGAAGTCCTCGGGGGAGCGAAAGCGCCGCCCGGGAAGGAACGAGGTCTCCAGGTAGCCGTTGAGCCGCTCGACCACACCCTTGCCCTGGGGGTCGGCTTTCGGGCGGAAGTGAACTCCGAAGCCGAGCGCGCCCGAGAAGCGAAGCAGCTGCTCGGTCGGCCGGGGATGGGGCGCCGCCTTGTCGAGGCAGAGCGCGCCCTCGCGGTCGAAGACGCAGGTCCTCGGGACGCCGCCGAGGCGCTCCATGCCTCGGCTGAGGGCCCACAGGATGTCGGGGGCGCTCTTGTGGAACACAAGGGCGCCGGTGCCCACCTTCGAGTACCCGAGTGCCCCGACCACGACGTGTGCCTCCCTGAGCACGCCGAAGCCCACGGGGATCTCAGGCGGAGCCCACAGGTCCCACTGGGCAATCTCTCCGGGGGCGTAGGTCGTGCGCTGGAACACCCGAGGCGTCTGGAACAGCGGGCGGATCTGCCGCACGTACTCGTTGACGATCGTCTGGCCGCCACGGAAGCCCTGCTCGGCGATGATCTCGGCCACACGCTTGGCCGGCATGTCGGACTCGTCGCGGAGCAGGGACGCGATCTCCGCCCGATAGGGGTCGAGCTTGGAGCCCGGAGGTGTCCGGTGGTAGGCGGGCGGCTCTTCAGAGCGAAGCGCCGCTCGGACGGTGTTGCGCGAGAGGCCGAGCTTCCTCGCGATGGCCTTCTTGCCCATGCCCTCGGCGAGGGCCAGCCGCCTGATCTCTGCCCACTCCTGCACGCTGATCATGTCCTCCCCCCTGGTCGATGTGGTCATCGACCAGACTCACGGCTCC
>JBOGWD010000428.1:0-1715 GCA_050693275.1 Actinomycetota bacterium
GGGGAGATCCTGGCCAGCCGGGAGACGCTGGCCGAAGCGGATGGGTTCACGGTGTCCCAGCCCCGCGAGGAGAACCTGAAGGGCTTCCCCGAGCCGGTCCACGTCGCCACCGTCGACTGGCGCTAGCCGGCCGGTCCGGGCACCACGCGGTAGACGCGCCAGGCCCCCGGGACGCCCTTGAGGGCGCGCTCCCCACGGTCCTCGAACTCGAGCGCCGCCCCGGCGACAAGGTCCTTCACGGTCGACGACACCAGGACTTCGGACCGCTCGGCCAGCGCGGCGACCCGGGCCCCGATGTGCACCGCGATACCCCGGACCGCGTCCCCGGCCAGCTCCACCTCGCCGGCGTGGAGCCCGGCCCGGATCTCGATGCCGAGATCGCGAACCGCCTCAGTGGCCGCCAGGGCGCATCGGATGGCCCGGATGGGCCCGTCGAAGGTGGCCAGGAAGCCGTCGCCGGCCGTGTCGACCTCGCGACCGCGGTACCGTCCGATCAGCGGTCGGATCCTGGCGTGGTGTGCCTCCAGGAGCTCCCGCCACCGGCGGTCGCCGACCTCCGCGGCCCGCTCGGTGGAGCCCACGATGTCGGTGAACAGGACCGTGGCCAGGACCCGGTCGAGCTCGGCCTCCTGCTCCCCGAGGTCCCTCACGAACGCCTCGACCTCGTCGAGGAGCTCGTCTTGGTTGCCGACCCAGAAGAAGTGGTCGCTTCCGGGGAACTCGACCAGCCGGGCGCCGGGGACCACCCCGGCCAGCTGCCTGGTGGAGTCGACGTGGAAATCCGGATCCCCGGTCCGAGCCAAGACCAGGGTCGGCATGTGGATGGCCGGGAGCACATGGCGCACGTCGATCGGACGGTTCATCCGAGAGAGGGCCATGGCCGCGCCGGGGCTGGCCGCCCGCCTGGTGTAGCCCGTCAGCCAGCTCACCAGCCCCTCGTCTCCCACCCTGTTCGGGGCGCCCCAGGTCGCCACCACCCACTCCGCGAACTCCCTGGTCCCCCACTCGCGATCGATCTGGTCGAGTCGGTCCCGCCAGACCTCGTCCGTCTGCCCCCAAGGGAAGTCCGGGGCCCATGCATACCGGGCCGCGGTCCCGAACAGGACCAAGCCGAGCGCCCGTTGCGGGTGCGTCGCGGCGAAGAGGATCGAGAGGGGGCCGCCCTCGGAGACCCCGAAGACAACGGCGCGCTCTGAGCCGGCGGCGTCCATGACCGCCCGGATGTCGTCCATCCGCGTCTCGAACGTCGGGAAGTCCGTATCGGACACGCGGTCCGAGAGACCGACCCCTCGCTTGTCGAACATGATCAGCCGGCTGAACGAGGCCAGCCGGGACAGGAACCGGGCCAGGTCCGGCTCCTCCCACATGGCCTCGACGTTCGAGGTCCAGCCCATGACGAAGACCAGGTCGACGGGGCCCTCGCCGACCACCACCTGGTAGGCGATGTGGGCTCCATCGGCCGTCTTCGCGTATCTCGTCTCCGGCCCCACGGGGGAGTCTCCTTCCTACTGACGGGCCTGGCTGATCTCCAGGAGGTGGCCGTCGGGATCCCGGAAGAACGCCCGGACCTCCCACTCGCTCTCCACGGGCGGGGTCAGGAACTCGGCGCCGCGAGCCCGCAGGGTCTCGTACGCGGCCCGGCAGTCCGGGACCCGGATGGTCATGGCGTGGGCCACGGTGTCGGGATCGCCCGGAGGAGCGAAGGTCACCGCTGG
>JBOGWD010000429.1:0-3463 GCA_050693275.1 Actinomycetota bacterium
CTGCTCGGCGATCCGGCGGATGGCTCCCCGCTCGCCGATCTCGAGGACCATGCGGACGGCCCTCTCTCGGATCTCACGTGGGTACTGCCTCGGTCTGGTCATGGTCCCCACCTTTCCAGGCTCGGGAACCTCCATCAAACCCGGGGCGCTTCACTGAGCGGCATCTGGCTCCAGGTCGAAGACCCCACCTCGCTCGGTCTGATGGTCCGGTTCAGCCTCGACCACACGTTCGCCATCGACGACAGGGGGGAACTCGACACGACACCGGCCGCCCTGGGCACGTACGAGCTGGACGAAGACGCCATCACCGTCACGGGCGAAGGGTCCGATCTCTGCCCCGAGGGGGACACCTGGGCCTGGCAGGTGAGCCTCCCGGAGGGCGGGCGCCTGCACATCGTGCCCACCGAGGAGGCCGCAGGCCTGTGCCGGGTGCCGCTCGGGAGGGAATCGACTTTCATCCGGGTGTCTCGTGCCTCCGTGGCCAGTACGGGGATCAGGGCCTCGGGGCCTGCCGGGGGGCGTCCTCCGACGGCGAGGGAGGTGGCCGGCATCTGGCTCGTGGTGGAAGACCCCGGCCTGCTGGTCCGGCTCAGCTCCGACGGCACGTTCGCCATAGACAACAATGGGGACCTCGCTACGGATCCGGCCGTCCGAGGGACGTACAGGGTGGACGGGGACAAGAGCACCTTCACGATCGGGGGAGGACCCGCCTGCACCGGGGGGGACGGCTGGGCGTGGCGGGCAAGCCTCCCGGACGACGGGCTGCTGCGCATCGTGCACACCAAGGAAGCCGCAGGCAACTGCTACATCCCGCGCGGGACGGAATGGACGCTCATCCGGGTGTCTCCCAGCTCGGCGGCCAGCGCCGAGATCACCGCCGAGGGCACTGCGGGGTAGGGCGCCTCATCGAAAGGATCGCTGGCCGAGCATGCTTGCCTTGCAGGCCGCAGAAAAGCCGCGCGCCGCATACAAACCGGTCCAAAGCAGTGGCAACGCTGATGCTCATGTGATGCTTCTGGCCAGGACGTTTAGGAATTCCTGCAGGTCAGCGCCTTCCAGGTGGCCGGCTCATAATCCGCCGCTCAAGCTGCCAGTGGACGCCGGGCCGGGCGAGATGGGTCTCTCTTCCAGGCTCGCGTCGGGCCAGTGCCCTCGTAGATGGACCACCTGTTTCATCAACATTCTCAGGTGACAGAGGAACCCATGGTCCATCCGGAGGAAGAGATGAAACCCCTCCCAGAGTTGGGAGTCGGCGCCGACGCGCACCTGGACCAGGGCGGAGTCACCGAACGCCGGCGTAGGAGTCCACGAGGAGATTCTTGAACCCCTCCCCCATTCTTCCTCGCCCTGCCATCGTCACGGCCGAGATGGGAGTGTGCCACTGTGTCAGTAGCGCATGAAGAACCTCCCCGCGTTTGCCGACCGCGCAGCCGGCCCTTCCCCCGAGGCCGGGCAGACGACCAGCGCCACCTCCGACCCCGTCCGTATGTACCTCCGGGAGATCGGGAAGGTGCCGCTCCTGACCGCATCGCAGGAGGTCGACTTGGCCATGCGGATCGAGGGCGGTGAGCTGGCCGCCGAGTTGCTTGCCTCCGTGGAGCGGACCGATAGGCTCGACCGCCGGCGCTTCCACCACGTCGTCGAGGCCGTGGTCCGCATCCGGCGGCACCAGCTCGACCCGGAGCAGAAGCTGGGCCGTGAGGGGATCGGGCGGGAGACCGTCCCCCGAGGCTACCTGCCCCGGTCCCGCGCCGACGCCACCTCTTTCCTCCGCCGCGTGGCCGCCGACGTGGACCGCGCCCGGGGGAAGCTGATCGAGGCGAACCTCCGGCTGGTGGTGTCGATCGCCAAGCGGCACGCCCACCGGGGGATGCTCTTCCTCGACCTGGCCCAGGAGGGCAACCTGGGCCTGATCCGGGCCGTGGAGAAGTTCGATTACAGGAAGGGCTACAAGTTCTCCACCTACGCGACGTGGTGGATCCGGCAGGCCATTACCCGGGCCATCGCCGACCAGTCCAGGACGATCCGCATCCCCGTGCACATGACCGAGTACATGAACAAGGTCGCTCGGGCCCAACGGGACCTGGTCCAGATCCTGGGGCGTGATCCCGATCCCGAAGAGATCGGCAGGCGCGCCGGCCTCCCGGCGGAACGGGTCCGCCAGATCCTCGAGCTGTACCGAGATCCCATCTCCTTGGAGACGCCCGTCGACAACCAGGAGGATTCGACTCTCGGCGATTTCATCGAGGACCGGGACGCGGTGCCGCTCCCCGACGCGGCCAGCAGGACCCTGCTCCAGGAGCAACTCGAGACGGTCCTGGACACGCTCGATGACCGGGAGCTGGGCATCATCCAGAGGCGGTTCGGCCTACTCGGCGGGGAGCCCGGGACGCTCGAGGAGGTCGGCCGGGCCTTCGGTGTGACCCGGGAGCGGATCCGTCAGATCGAGTCCAAGACCCTGTGCAAGCTCCGCCACCCGACAAGGGCCCAGCAGCTGCGCAACTACCCCGAGTAGCACACTCCTGGGGGATCTGGGCCGGCTCCCCTTCACTGGTGGTGAAGGGTTCAGCATCTTGGTCCTGGCTTCGAGCAGTTCCCTCGCCGGCGTACCAGCCGGGGGCCACCGGACAGCACCCAGGTCCGCCAAGGCCACGGAAGGAGGGGATTGCCTGTGGCAACTGGCACCGTGGAGTGCTTCAACCCGTCAAGGGGTACGGCTTCATCACCGAGGACGACGGCCCTAACGTGTTCGTGCACTTCAGCGCCATCCAGAGTGAGGGGTACCGGAACCTTGAGGGGAACCAGAAGGTCGAGTTCGATGTCCCGAGGGCCAGGGGGCCCTCAGGCGGCGAGCGTGCGCCCGGTAGCGTACCGACCGGAAGGCTGTGCAGAGGACCCGCCCCGAACGTGGCGGGTCCTTGCTTTGGGATCAGCGTCCCCGGAGGCGGGCCCTCTAAAGGTGGACTACGGGACAGGTAAGCGTGCGGGTGATACCTGGGACATTCTGGACCCGTCGGACCACGAGCTTCCCCAGCTCGTCCAGGTTCCGTGCCTCCGCCCGGGCGATCACGTCGTAGGGACCGGTTACCGGCTCGGCCGACGTCACTCCCTTGATGCCCGCCACCTCCGCGGCTACCGGGCCGACCACGCCCACCTCGGTCTGGATGAGGATGTACGCAGCGATCATGCTCTCCTCCCAAGCGGCATCGGGTGAGCGACCTGGCCATCACCCAACCGGGTCGCGGGCCGCATAAGGCGGCTGGGCACGGGGCGGGCACTTGGTGGGAAGTGGCGAGAAGCCCGCTCTTCGGGGTCGAACCGGAGGGCCGCGGCGATCGGCTCGTAGGGCAGGCGTCGCCGGTCCAGCTCCGCGAACTCCGGATGCTCATAGAGGACGGCGATCATCGGGGCTGGACCGGCCGACACCTGCCGCTTCACCTCCTGCTCCTCGTGACGGCCCGGT